>JAAWSH010000055.1 GCA_022801475.1 Acutalibacter sp.
CTCTCCCTCTCCCTCTCCCTCTACCTCTCCCTCTCCCTCTCCCTCTCCCTCTCCCTCTCCCTCTCCCTCTCCCTCTCCCTCTCCCTCTCTCTCTCTCTCTTAGTGCAAAGGAGCCCCAGGAAAAATACAACGTCCCGTATACCACCAGCACAGCCAAGGCTGTATACTCCTTTAACCTGCGTCCGTGGGCCTCCATCAGCCCTTGCCACAACCGCCTAAGCCGCTCTAAGAGAATGGCACGGACCCGCACTGCCAGCTGTTTGACCCCCAGGGCGCCTTTGGAAAAACGGCTGACACGGTCCAGGTGCTTATCCTGTAAACGCAGCCGGCGAAAAACCGCCCCTGCCAGCAGTCCGTAAAGTACAATATTGGTAGTCCAGGCGTTAAGGATATGCAGCAGCCCCAACCCTAGCACCGCAGAACTGACCACCAGCGGCTGCACAGTGGTACAAAAGCCAAACCGATACAGCAGTCCTTTTCCCCTGAGATGCTTAAAAAACACAATATGCGGCCACAGATACATCAGTGCCCCATACCCCAACAGCACTTTTATATATTCAAATACCCAATAGGCAGTTGCCATGCTTTTCTCTCCATTTCTGCATGTTTTCGCGGCCGGTCACAGCAATTCTCCCAAAAATACCTCTTCCTTTTCTCCCTGGTTGGCAAAGGGAACCAGCACGCCATCCCGCTTCAGCCGGACCCGCAGAAACAGCCTGGCCGGAGGAAGCGTCCCACTTAGCGGCACCAAAAACCTGTAGGTCCCGCCCCCTGCCCAGTTGTTCGGGTTAGCGTCTACTGGAATATCCACCGGTAAGCCTCCCGCCACCGGCTCCACTCCCAGCGTACAGATGGCGGGTAGGTGCAGGCGGCTAAACCCGCAGTTCTCCACAGTGATCTCCAGGTTCTCCCTCCACAGCCGGGCCCTTCTCACCACAAACCGGCACCCCAGCCGCCCCCCAATATAGTCAAGACCCGAGAGGCCCCGCCAGGGCCCTTTTTCCATAGTCTCTCTCTGCCAAAGCCCCAGCTGGCGGGAATCATAAGCGCTGTTTAGACAGGTCAGCCGCATCCGGGCCAGATCCAGGGCCGCTTGGCGGTAACTCACCTTTTCCTCTCCCAGCACCGCCTCGCCGCAGACTGGCGCGAGTCCCATATTTTCTTCCTGCCAGCAGAGCTCTGCCTCCCGGTCCATGTAAGTGCCCAGGTCTGTGGGAGATCCAAAGATGCCATCGTTAAAGAGCCCCAGCCGCTGGCCCAGGTCTTTGTTACACAGGACCATTTCCCGCCACTGGGCCGGAGTGCGCACCGCCAAAAAGAGCTGTCTGCCGGTGGCCTGGTCTAACGCGGCCAGCAGCTGTGCCTGCCGCCCCAAAAACTTTGACTGATGCATTTCGCCCCAGCTGCCCACAAAAATCCCCTGAAGCTGAAAAATTTTCTCCCGGCACCGGTTAATTATTGGTCCCAGCTGCTCCATATGGCGCAGGATCTGGTCCAGGGTGGCGGGCTCGTGCTCCAGTCCCCTGCCTTTGGTATCATACACTACCCGAAGAATCAGATCCTTATCCGGGAACCCGCGCAAAAGCGCCTCTGCCCGCTCTAAAGCCCCAGGTGGGATGTCCTGGTTCTGGTACGCCCCAATGTCCATCATCAGTAAAGCCACCCGCTGGCCCTGGGCCGGAAAGATCTCCTGCTCCAAAGGCGCGGTTGAATCCAGGCGCAGGGTATGCACCTGGTACCATCCACACCCCGGAATATCCAGAGGCTTTATGCTTTCCGCCAGCCGTGCCGGCCGGAACCTTCTAAATTTCCACATCTTGCAGCCCCGCCCCTGCGTCGATTTTCAACACCTTGATGCGGAACACCACTGCCAAAACACTAACCCACATACGGAACATGTACCACACCGGCCGCAGCCCTGAGTGCATACTCTTTCCCGCCACTCTGGGCCGCATCACTGCCGGAATTTCTTCTATACGGAACTGGAGCAGCAGCATTTGCATAATCATGTTGGCATCCGGGTACTTATCGTCGAAGTGGCCGTATTGGGCATAAAAGTGAAAAGCCTTACGGTTTAATCCCTGTAGGCCGGTCGTCGGGTCCGCAATATACCGTCCGGTAACCAGTTTAATGCCGCCTCGGAACATCTGCAAGGCCATCCGCTTCCCCAGGCCAACGGTGTCTACCTCTTTCTGCTGTATAAACCGGGACCCCAGTACAATATCCGGTCCCTGCCCGTCTGGGCCCCGGAACCGCAGTCTCTCCAGAATAGACGGGATATTGCAGGCCGGGTGCTGACCGTCTCCGTCCATTTGGATTACATACCGATACCCCTGCCGCACCGCAAAGTGGTAGCCGGTCTGCAACCCCTCGCCATAGCCAAGATTAAAAACATGCGTGACCACCTGGCGTCCCTTTTCCCGGACCACCTGCTGAGTTCCGTCCGTAGAAGCGTCGTTAACCACCAGCACGTCGGCCACAGTGTCCATGCCTAGCTGGTCCAACTCATCCAGCACCCCGCCAATGTTGGCCTCTTCATTATAGGCTGGAATAATGATCAGCAATTCCTTCGCCATCTTTTCTATCCTCCAACAGCTGTAAAATCCGCCGCTCCTGTCCATCGCCGGTCTGCCGCCTGGCAGCGGCCGCTCCCAGAGCCCGCCGCCTCTCTCCATCTGCCAGCAGTCCCCGCAGGGTCTTGGCAATGGCGTGTGGCTCCAGAGGGCATAGCAGACCGTCCACCCCTGGCTCCAATTGCTCCCGGTTTCCGCTGCGGTCCGAGGCCACCACAGGCAGCCCCAGGGTCATAGCTTCCTGTATGGCAATGCTCCTGCCCTCAAACCGGGTAGCGTGCACATACACCTGGGCCTGGGCGTAATAGGGATAAGGATTTTCCACCGCGCCCAGCAGTACAAAGTCGTTCTGAAGGCCCAAGGCGGCAATCTTCGCTTCCAGAGCCCGGCGGCGGTCTCCCTCGCCCAGCACGTACCATCGGGCCGCCACACCCCAGTCTTTCAAAAGTCTCATGGCCTCCACCGAGACCTCCAGCCCTTTCTGGTGGGTGAGCCGTCCCACAGTCAGCAGCCGGAGGCCTTTGTAGCCGTCCGAAAACCCACCGGGCTCCCGGCTGCGGGCCCGTATCAGCTGTTGGTCCACAAAGTTTGGAAATACCTCTACCCGGTCTGCGTACTCTGGGTAAAACTGAATGAAGGCCTGGGCGGTTTCTCCTGATACAGTGAAAATTTTTTGAAAGCCAGCCCAGCAGCCCTGGTCCATGTCTCTTGTATACCCAGCACTGGGATAGTCAATATGGACAAAGGCCGCCTTGGTCTTGGCTTTAACGTGGTCCGCCGTATAGTAGGCCGAGCCCCCCTCTATGTAGGCTACCGCCAGGTCGAACTCCATATCTAGGCGAGGGGCACTGTCCGAAATCACCCGCCACAGCAGCTTATCTGTCTGTACCCGGCCCCAGCGGAGCATTCCCGCCAGGGTTCGAATTGTATAAGCCATTTTGCGGGAGAAGCCCCCACCCCGGAAAAACCCCGAAAGGGAGGTTCTGGCCAGGGTCCGCCTACCTTTTTTTGTCAATACGGACTCTTCACAGAAACTCTTGTTCAGCAGCTGGACCCCCTTGGGCAGCTGACTGGCCAGCTCCCCTTGCCCTAAAAGCACAAAAAGGTACAGCTGAAGCTCTTCCTCAGCCCGCGTTTCGCTCAGCTTCCTCAGCAAGGCTAACAGGGCCGTCTCCGCCCCGGCCCTGCTCAGGGTATTGATTACGAATAGAATCTTCTTCATGTTTTTTCAGCTCCTCAAGCTTCAGGGCCAGCTGGCGGTTTTCCTCCAGCAACAGGGATACCTGTACGGCCAGCTCGTCGCTACGCATTAAAAGCTTGGAAATCAGCAGAGCAAACTGAAAGGCTCCCAGCACTCCCACCGTACAGATACCAATGACCGCAATGCCTGTGCCGGCGGACAGCATCACGGTCCAGCGGGAGAACACTGGCACAGACCCTACGATGATCATGGCCGCGCCCAGAAACTCCCAAACCACTGTCAAGTTGGCCGTCATTTTCCGTTTGGACAAGCACCAAAACGCAGCCCCCAGCACAAGAATACCCACCACCACCATAGTGACCCGTAAAGTAATCGGAATCGTCATCATTTCCTCTCCTTTCTCAAGGCGCCTGTGCCGCTTCCTCTTCCCCTTCTTTTGGGGCGTCCCGGTCATAGACCAAACCGGTGGGCTCGTCGCCAATAATCCGTTTAAGCAGCACGCCGGTGCAGAAAATAGTTTTGTCCAGGTTCTTTTCGCAGCTCCGCAGCCGGATATATCCAATGGTCCAGCCCGTAAACGCCCCGGCCACCAGACCCACGCCATACCATAGCTCCGGCAGATGGGTAGCCAGGACGCTGCCCAAAAAGGTGACCACACAGAACCCCACTGTCGTAAGCACGGCCCCCAGCAAATCATTATAATAATATAGAAAAAGGATCACCGCATACATGATAAATACAATAAAGTATCCAGCGGCCAGACAAGGATAAATACGCAGAGTTAGGCCAGAATATCCCGCCCCCGGCAGCACCACAATGGCAATGAGGTAGATTACGGTGGAGACAATAAACTGAATGCGCGCCAGACTCATCAGCTCGCTGGAGATCTGCCGGAACATTCTGCTTTTGGCAATCTCAATGTCCGCCAGCTTGGCTCCAATGACCGCCTCGGAATAGATCTTATACTTGTCGTGAAAATTCATTTCCACCCGGGCAATAAAGATCACCGTGGCAGAGATATTGGTAAACATCGCCAAACACGAGGCCATGTCATAGGGCTGGTTACACACAAAAGTATCCACCAGCACCAGACGCATGTCGGTGGTCCAGAACACGAAATTGTGGATATACAGACCTAAAATATACATAAAGTTGGTGACTACCAGGGCCCAGTATTTCTTGAAGTATTGGAACACTGGCCGGAAGCGGTTGCTGTTTTTCAGAAAATACCGTTTCACCACCCCGAATTCCAAAATACCGGTAAGAAAGAAGCCAGTCATCAGCCCAAAGAGCATACTCTCGGTAATGCTCCAGTGCAGCAGATAACGCAAAAACAGGGTGCATAGAAAGGCTTCTAGCATCCCAATAAGAAAATCCAAGGAAATACGCCCGTAATCCTTACAAATTGAGAGGTACAGCATAGAGTAGAAGGTGAACACCAGTCCAATATATCCACAGAACCCTGTGAACACATAGAACACCCGCACGCCGCCCACAAAGTGCTCCCACAGACAGAAAGGCACCCCTAAAAGGCAGCTAAGGCCAATGTTCATGGCAAGGCCCAGATAATAGCAAGGCAGGATGTCCTGAAAGCGCTCCTCATAGATGCAGTCCTCCATATACTTAGAGAGTACTGCGTTAAAAGGGGCTGCTGTAAGCAGGGAGAAAATGAATATGTACAGCACTGTGCAGGAGAACAGCTCTCGGGTAACAAAGCCCAGCTGATTGAACCCCAGTACCCACCCAGCAATAACGATTTCTAAAATCACCAGGAACATGGGGGCCACAGTAATGGCCGAACTGTACACAAAGCCCACCAGGTTGGTGGCAATGGTATGCTTGCCAAACAGCTTATTCAGTTTTACACCAATACCAGCCATCTACCCAGCCCCCTTTCTTTTTTTGCCGGCCTTTACCGGGGGCGCTTCTTCCGGCTCCTGACAAAGGTCGTTGTACAGCTTTTCATAGGCCCTCCGCAGGTCCTCAATTTTATAGCGGCTCACTACCCGCCGGTAGCCGTTCTCGCCCATCTCTTTACGCAGCGCCTCCCGGTGGGCCAAAAAGATGATAGCCTGGGCAATCTCCTCCACGTTCATCACATGGGTCACCACCCCCGCTGGGCCAAAGTCGTCGCTTTCTCCCAAGATAAGCCCCTTGCAGTTTCCAACATCTGTGGCAATAGCGGGCTTTTTGGCAGCGAAGCCCTCTAGAATGGTCAGGGGCTGGCCCTCGCTAATGCTGGTGAGAATGGTCATGTCCATGCGGCCCAGATACTCGGCCACGTCGATACGGCCTGTGAAAATAACGCTCTCTGATATTCCCATGATCTCCACCAGTTCCCGGCACTGCTGGGCATACTCTGGGTCCTCGTCCCAGGGGCCCATAATCCACAGCTTTAGCTTAGGCTCCCGCTCATAAGCAAAGCCAAAAGCCTGTATCATGGTCTTTACGTCCTTAATGGGCGTTACCCGCAGCACCGCGCCCACATTGATAAAGCCCGCGTCCTCTGGCTTTTTCCCGGGAATATTTTGGTAACGCTCTACATTGATGCCGTTGGGGATAACCATCGTCTTTTCTTCCGGGCATTCTAGATCGATTTGCAGGCTTTGGGCGCGCTCATACAGGCTGGTGACCAGGTCCGCCCGATTATATGCCAGGCGGGACATCTTACGGAACTGCTCAATCCAGATATTTTTATAGATACCCTGTACCCATTTTGCTTTAATCAGCTCCTCCTCCCGTTCCCGGGTGTAGATGCCATGCTCGGAAATCAGCAGCCGCCCACCGTGCAGATACTTTGCCATACTGCCCAGCACCCCCGCATAGCCAGTGCACACGCAGTGGTACAGGTCCGCCTTTGGCACCTTCGTTTTCAGTGTAAAGAAGAAAGGCAGGTAGATGGAGCGCATCATCCACAAAAAGTCTGTAAAGACCATCTGGCTGTAGTTCAGCCGGTAGCAGTCCTTTACCGCATTCAGAAAGTCCTCCCCCATCAGTAGGGCGTTCAGGGAAAGAGCCGGGGTCTGGGCCATGTCGATAAGGGTCTCCCAGTCCACATTCTGGTCCAGCAACAGGCCACGCAGGGCCCGGAACTGGGTTTTATTCATACGTAGACGCCGCAGGCGGCGCTTGGTATAGTCCGCATCGTCCAAATATACCTCGTGCACCTGCTTTACGTTTTCGGGCAGTTCATATACAAAGCGCCCCCGCAGGGCCCGGCTGGCCACCACGGCCAAAATGACGAACTCTCTGTCTGGAAAAGCCCGTATCATACTGTGCACCCAGCTGGACACGCCTCCCACCACATAAGGATAACTTCCCTCTACCACTAAACAGATCCGCATAGGTTTCCCCCTTTCCCTTAAAATTGATACCGCCACTCTGCCGCTTCTTTTAGAGTCACCGTCAGATCCGAGCTCTGGGTCCGGATCAGAAACGCGTCCTCTTCCAGCTTTTCAAAGCTGCCGCCTTCCAGGCCGGCAATCTCCTCATGGTGGGTGCGCAGGATGAAGTAGGCGCCCTCTGCGCCGCCATCCACTTTTATGTGGATGACATCCCCCTGGCGCTCTTCCTGATAGCTCAGGTTGAGAAAATTTCGCAGCCGGCTGTCTGTCTGGGCGGTAGTGAGTCCATCGAAAGCGTCGTACGCCTTCCAGTAATGCCGCAGGTCTCGGCCTAAGCCTCTCACCCGCTGGGTCCACCGGGGATTGCTTTGGTCCTCTGGGTAAACGCTTTCGCCTACGTCCGCCAAAACGCTGGTATAGGCCAGAGCGGTTTCTAGGCAGCGCACCCGGAAATCTCCCAGATAGGTGTGGTCCATACCGTCGGCTACCACCCGCTGCCAGGTAACCTTGCTGTTTAAATAGCCAAAAATATCGCTGCCACCGGTATATTCGGCCACCACGGTGCGCACACCCCCCAGCATCTCCTGCTGATCACAAGTGGCCAGCAGGCTCTCCAGCCCGGCACTGCCGGCGAAAAGACTGGTAAACCGGTAGCCGGGCGCCTGAAGGTCCATAAATTCTTGGTCAGCCTCCCACTTTTCCCTTAGGTCCGTACCAGAAAAATTCACTGTAGAAAGACCTGCCTCGCCATGCTGCTCGTTAATCTGCCGCATATAATAGGTGAAGCTCTCGGCCTGGGGCAAGCTGTCGTCCGTATAGTCATACTGGGGGGACATCATATAAGTAACGCCCAGATAGTTTTGTTCATACACCGCGCCCAGGTCCGGCCAAACTAGGTCCCTCAGAAATCCCGTCATGTTCTGGCTGTAGAGAGCGTTCATCACCTCTGAGTTCTCGTCAGACAGTCCCGGGTAGTTGGCCACCACCAGGGTCTGGGCATTTACCACTGGGTACAACATATAGGGCGAGGCTTGGGCTGAAAAGGCCGAGAGCAGTCCAATCCCCACGGCTTCCTCCATATAGCCGCCATTGACCACAAATACATAGCCGCTGCCACTACTTTTGCTCCAAAGGATGGCGGGGTTCTGCTCCGCCTCATCTTCCGGACCCTCTGCGGGAATGCCCTGCATGTACACGGCAGTGCCAGTCCCCAGGCCGTACCAAGGAACTTCCAGCTCCAGGTCCTGCTTTTTCTCCTCTTCGGGAGTCCCGGCCTGGTAAACTACCTCTCCCCCCAACAAAAAGCCCTTATAAATCCGGATACCCTTCAGAGTGGTACTTTCCTCCACCACACGCCGGATACCCAGTAAACGGCGTAAGGCTTGATTACCGGCAATGACCTCTGGCTCCGGCAGACCGCAAAAGACTAGGTTCACACCCCGTTCCACCAGGGACGAAAGTGCCTCGACTTCACCGGATTCTGCCCAATCTACTTGTTTCGAATCGATCACTACCATGTGGCCGTCCGCTTCCAGGCAGGACGCCGCGTCCTGATAAAAGGCCATCCCCTGCTTGCTGTACTGGGCCCAGGCGTATGCAGTGCGCCCCACAGGACTCTCTCTATCTCCTATACACAAGACATAGTCCCTTTGGCTTTGTGTACCAACGGACCCAACCTCTGGATGAAAGGCCCCGCTGCCGCTGGGCAGCTCACCGGCCTCTATCTCAAAACGATTCGTTTGATAATCATTCAGGGCGTCCCTGGCGGCATGGGTAAACTGGAACATAAACAGAACCACAAACATCAGTATAGAGATGGAAAAA
>JAAWSH010000056.1 GCA_022801475.1 Acutalibacter sp.
AGAAAGCGCCGGATGCAGGGCTATAACGTGCTGTACCCCATTGGCTGGGACGCCTTTGGTCTGCCGGCCGAAAACTACGCTATTAAAAACCACGTGCACCCAGAGGGCATTACCCGGGACAATATTGCCCGCTTCACGGCCCAAATCAAGTCCTTGGGCATCTCTTTTGACTGGAGCCGGGAGGTTAGCACCATTGATCCAGATTACTACAAATGGACCCAGTGGATTTTCCTCCAGCTGTATAAGCACGGCCTGGCCTATAAAAAAGAGATGAACGTTAACTGGTGCACCAGCTGCAAATGTGTGCTGGCCAACGAAGAAGTGGTAAACGGCGTGTGCGAGCGCTGCGGCAGTGAAGTGGTGCACAAGGTGAAGAGCCAGTGGATGCTGAAGATTACCGAATACGCACAGCGGCTGATTGACGACCTTGCCCTGGTGGACTACCCCGACCGGGTAAAAACCCAGCAGGAGAACTGGATTGGCCGTTCCACTGGCGCGGAGGTGGACTTCGACACCACCGCTGGGGACAAACTGACCATCTACACCACCCGGCCCGACACCCTGTACGGGGCCACTTACATGGTCATCTCCCCCGAGCATCCCTATATTGAAAAATGGGCTGAAACCCTTAGCAACATGGAGGCTGTGCGGGAGTATCAGGCCCAGGCGGCCCGGAAGTCGGATTTCGAGCGCACCGAGGTGGCAAAGGACAAAACCGGCGTACGCCTAGAGGGTGTGGCCGCGATCAACCCGGTGAACGGGAAGGAAATCCCCATATTCATCTCCGACTATGTGCTGGTCAGCTACGGCACCGGGGCCATTATGGCCGTGCCCGCCCACGACGATCGGGACTGGGACTTTGCCAAAAAGTTCCAGCTGCCCATTATTGAGGTGGTCAAGGGTGGCAATGTGCAAGAGGCCGCTTTCACCGACTGCGACACTGGCGTGATGGTGAACTCCGGCATCTTAGACGGCCTTTCCGTAGAGGACGCCAAGGTGAAAATCACCGAGTTTTTGCAGGAGAAGGGCATTGGCCACGCCAAGGTGAACTATAAGCTGCGGGACTGGGTGTTTTCCCGCCAGCGGTACTGGGGCGAACCCATCCCCATGGTATACTGTGAAAAATGCGGCTGGCAGCCCATCCCGGAAAGCGAGCTGCCCCTGCGCCTGCCCCAGGTGGATAGCTATGAGCCCACCGACACCGGAGAATCCCCCCTGGCCAAGATGACAGACTGGGTAAGCACCACCTGCCCCCACTGCGGCGGCCCTGCCGCCCGAGAGACCGACACTATGCCCCAGTGGGCCGGGTCCTCCTGGTACTTCCTGCGGTACATGGATCCTCACAATGACCAGGCCCTGGCCAGCAAAGAGGCCCTGGACTACTGGTCTCCCATCGACTGGTACAACGGCGGTATGGAGCACACCACCCTGCACCTGCTATACAGCCGGTTTTGGCATAAATTTTTGTATGATATTGGCATAGTGCCCACCCCGGAACCTTATGCCAAACGCACCAGCCACGGGATGATTTTGGGCGAAGATGGCCAAAAGATGAGCAAGTCCCGGGGCAATGTGGTAAACCCAGACGACATTGTCCAGGAGTACGGCGCGGACACCATGCGCCTGTACGAGATGTTCATCGGCGATTTTGAGAAATCCGCCCCCTGGAGCAGCGCGGGCATTCGGGGCTGCCGCCGGCTGGTGGACCGGTACTGGGCCTTACAGGACAATCTTGCCGCCGGAGAGGGCATCCGACCCGCCCTGGAGGGCCCCTTCCACAAGGCGATTAAGAAGGTTACCGAGGACGCCGAGGTGCTGAAGTTCAACACCGCCATTGCGGCCCTAATGGCTTTGATGAACGACATCGGCGCCCAGGGCGGCATCACCCGGGAGGAGCTGCGGCTGTTCACCCTGCTGCTAAATCCCTTTGCCCCTCACATCACCGAGGAGGTCTGGGAGGCCTGCGGCCTGGGCCTGGGCATGGCCTGCCAGCAGCCGTGGCCCGCTTATGACCCGGAGAAGTGCAAGGAGAGCATGGTGGAGATCGTGGTACAGATCAAGGGGAAGGTTCGCGCCCGGCTGATGGTGGCGGCGGATATCAGCCAAGAGGACGCCATCGCGGCCGCAAAGGCCGACGAGAAGGTCGCGGCGGAGATCGCCGGCAAGGCCATTGTCAAGGAGATCTATGTTCCCGGCAAGCTGGTGAACTTGGTGGTGAAGTAGGACAAAAGGTCGAAAGGGTAGCAAAAGTATCCTTTTAGAAGTAGGTTCTGGCGGCCAAACCGTAAAGGTTTCGTCCACCTTTTCAAAGGTGGTGGAGTTCTTAGGGGCAACGCCCCTAAGCCGCCGGAGGCCATAACATCGTCACAAAAAAATAAAAGCGCCCCGGCAACTGCGCCCGGGGCGTTTCTCTTTTCCTGTCAGCCGAAGCTAATCTTCGCGTGCTGGCGGCGGTAAGTGTCGTTGTCCTTCAGCTGAACCTCGTTCTCGGCCTGCCGCAGCTGCTTCTCCATCCGCTCCCGCTCCGGGCCCTCCGGGGCGTGGTCCACCTGCTGCTGTAGCTGGCTGACCTTCTCCTTGGCCCGCTTAATCTCCCGGTCCACCTCGTCGGTGTCGGTGGTGGTCCGCTCCACCGGCTCTTTGGGGTCCTCTTTCTCGGGCTTTTCCGGGTCCTGGTCCTCTTGGGCCGGGGCCGCGCCGTCCTGGCGGATGCGGGGGCCGTCCTCGCCGGGCTCCACCCAATACAGACCGCTGGGCGGCGGGGCCGGGCGGGGACTGTACTGGTCCGGCTCCTGGTAAAATTCCCCTTGAGCGGCGCCCTCCACAGGCTTTTCGTCCAAGGGGCGCTGGGCTTCTTGGGCCTCTTGGACCCTTTGCAGCTGTTGGGCGCTAAGGTTTGCGTTTATATTATTCTTCACGGTATTCATTTCCATAAGACCGTCCCCTTTCTTGATCACTATTTTACACCTGGAACCATATATTGTCAACCGCCCTTTCTCCCCACTCACAGCCAAAGGGACGTGACTTGGCGTCTATAACGGGTCCTGCCCTGGCCCACAGAGCCAGCACTAGGACGAAACTTTTTTGTCGCTGGCTTTGCTTACAAAACTATTGACCTTTCGCCCCTTTGCCGCTATAATAGTTCCTGAACCTAACACGGCCCAATCGACGCGGACCGCTACTAGGGCAAGGGAACGACCTTTTGGGCAAAAGCCTGGCCGGAAAGCCTCCGGCGGCGATTCCCCCACCGAACGCGGCTGCACCGCCCGGGCAACATAGTGAATATAGATGGCTCTACCAATAAAATTTGCCGGAGGGATCGAAAGGCCCTCTGGGGCCTTCTCCCTCCTGATGGAAGGAAGGAAATCTTTTGAGCAATAAAAAAAATTCTGCCGATACGGTCCTGCCTGCCCAGTCCCAGGGCGTGTGGGGCTCTGTTAAAGCCTACCTGCGCTTATACTTCGTAGACGCCATGAGCGCTATGGCACAGGGGCTTTTTGCCTCTTTGCTGGTTGGCACCATTATCTCTACCCTGGGCTCTCAGTTAAACCTGCCTATACTGGTGGAGGTGGGCAATTTTGCCAAATCCATGTCCGGTCCAGCCATGGCCATTGCCATTGGTTACGCCCTAAAGGCCCCGCCCCTGGTGCTGTTTAGCTTAACTGCTGTGGGCAGCGCCTCTAATACCCTGGGGGGCGACGGCGGACCGCTGGCCGTGCTGCTCATTGCCATTGTGGCCGCCGAGCTGGGCAAGCTGGTAAGCAAAAAAACCCCGGTGGACATTTTGGTTACCCCTCTGGTAACCATTGGCAGCGGGGCTGTGTTGGCATATCTGTGTGCCCCCTGGGTGGGCTCGGCGGCCCATGCTTTTGGCCAGCTCATTAAAGACGCCACAGTCCTTCAGCCTTTTTGGATGGGCATTGTGGTGTCTGTGCTGGTGGGCATTGCCCTCACCCTGCCCATCTCCTCCGCTGCTCTGTGCGCAGCTTTTGGCCTCACCGGCCTGGCGGGCGGCGCGGCTGTTGCCGGGTGCTGCGCCCAAATGGTGGGCTTCGCGGTTATCAGCTTTCGGGAGAACCGCTGGGGCGGTCTGGTGGCCCAGGGCCTGGGCACTTCTATGCTGCAAGTGCCTAATATTATCAAAAACCCACGGGTGTGGATTGCCCCCACCCTGGCCGCGGCCATTACCGGGCCTATCGCCACCTGCTTATTGGGCCTGGAGATGAACGACCCCTCGGGGGGCGTGGCCTCGGGCATGGGCACCTGCGGGCTGGTGGGTCAGATCGGCGTATACTCCGGCTGGGTCAACGACGTGGCCACTGGGGCCAAGGCCAGCATTGGGGCTGTCGATTGGCTGGGCCTGGTGCTGATCTGCTTTGTGTTACCGGCTGTACTAAGCTGGACCATCAACCTGGGCCTGCGAAAACTGGGCTGGGTAAAAGACGGAGATCTCAAATTGGACTTAGTGTAAAAAAGCACAAGAGTGAACATAAGACAGCAGACCCTAGCAGGTGGGTCTGCTGTCTTAGCTTTAAGGAACATGTAAGGCATAAAATCCAGCCATTTGCAATTTGACTTAATAATAAAATAACTCTAGACCAGGCACACCGGCGGCGCTTCTACTTATGGTAAGGCGCGCCCCGTAAAATTTGCAGCCCCCTGTATACCTGCTCGCACAACATGACCCGGGCCAACTGGTGGGGAAAGGTCATGGCAGACATGGAAATGGGCCGCCCCGCCCTCTTCACCTGCTCCGACAGGCCAAAGGAACTGCCAATGACAAAGCTTACCGCCCCTGGCGACTGCATGGCTTCCTTTAGCAGCGCGGCCATTCCCGGCGAGTCCAGCCCTTTCCCCTCAATGCACAAGGGGTATACCGTCCCCTCCAGCTTGGAAAGAATGGCGGCCGCTTCCTTTTCCAGGGCACTGGTCACTTCTCCTGGACTGGGGGCGCTGGAAAGCCTTGCCTCTGGCAGCTCTGCCAGTTCAAACCGGCACAGACCTGCCAGCCGCTTCTCATACTCCTGCACAGCCTGCCGCCAAAAGGCCTCCTTCAGCTTGCCCATACACACAAGCTTTACCAAAAGCATTAGAAAATCACCACCCGGCCCCCTATATTTTCCACCGGCGCCGCCTCTAAGGTATAGTCCACGTCACCTATGTACCCAGCCATGGTCAGGGCGCAGCGGGCGGTTTCCAGGGCCAGGGCAGGGGTGTTGTTTTCCCGGCTGATATGGGCCAGCACAAAACGCCGGACGCCTGTATTTAGCAGCTGGGGCAAAAATCCCGCGCAGGCCGCGTTAGAAAGATGCCCCTGGTCTGATAAAATGCGGCGCTTTAGCGGGTAGGGATAGGGCCCGTTGCGCAGCATCTCCACATCGTGGTTGGATTCAATCACCACCAGGTCGCAGCCAAAAAGGGCCTCTTTGGCCTGGTCCGAAAGAAACCCCAGGTCCGTGGCCAGACAGAACTTCCGGTCATCTCCAGTATGTATCCGGTAGCCCACCGGCTGAGCACAGTCATGGGACACAGAAAAAGGCCGCACCCCCATGCCAGCCAGGTTCACCTCTCCTTCTATAGGCCGCAGGTCCAGGCCCTCCAGGCCAGCGGGCAGGGCCCCCAGGGTGCCGGGGCTGGCGTACACGGGCAGGCCGTACTTCTTGGCAAACACCCGCAGGCCGTTAATGTGGTCCGTGTGCTCGTGAGTAATGAGAATGGCCTGAATGGCCAGGGGGTCGATGCCGCAGAGCTTCAGCATCCCGTCCAGCTGGCGGGCGCTGCGGCCCGCGTCGATGAGCACCCCCTGGCTGCGGGAGCCAATATAATAGCTGTTCCCGGAACTGCCCGAGAATAGCGGACAAAGCCGTGCCATTGCACGTTCCTCCTCACAAAATCACCCTGCCGGGCTCACTTCCCGGACAGGGCGCAGTTTTCTTATGAATCTTCCTTCCACCGAAGCCGGGCTAAAATGCTCCCGACCCACTGGGTGCAGTCCGCCTGCCGGGCCCCTTTTCTCCGCCAGGACTCCGAAAGGGGCAGATGAACCCCGTCTTTGGCCTTGGGGCCCAAGTCCCATTGGCCCGAACTGTTCCGGTTCTCTTCCAGCCAGTCCGCCGCAAATCCCAGCTTCTCCGCCGCCTGGGCATAGCCTGACAAAAGCTCCACCCCGCTCAAGTACCGCATCGTCTCCCGGGAGGCAAACTCCTCCGGCAGACAGCCCACGGGGCCGCAGATATAGTATATCCCCTCTGGCTTCCCCATCACATAGTGGAGAAACCGGTCCTCTGTCTCCGGGGTGAGCATCCCCTTAAGCAGGCTCACATGGTAAAAGTCTACAAAATCCCGCTCCCGGCCGCCCCGGATGGGGGACCGGAACCTCTGGACATAGGCGCGCCTATAGGCCTCGCCGTCATAGCTCCCGCCCGCAAAGGTCTCTTCCATCACCCAGGCCCACTGCTGGGCAAAAGCCAGGGCGCAGGGCTCCTCTGGCCAGAACTCCCGCACCCACGCGGAGAGCATCAGCTTGGTAAAAAGCGCCCAGTCATGGCCTTTTTCCCAATAGCCGTCAATCTTCCTCTCCCCCCGCAGGCAGCGGGTCATGCAGTCCACCGCCCGGCGGATGGGCTCGTCCTCCAGGGTATAGCCCAAAATTTTCAGCCGCCGCAGGGCCTGCTCTGTAGTGATCAAGCCCCTGCGCCGGTCCGGCATGGAGAGAGTGTGGAACTGGCTCCCCCAGGTGCCGTCCGGGTTCTGTAGGGCCAGCACCGAAGCCGCGCTGGCCTCATGCCTTGCTATCTCCACCGCTCACCCAATATGATACATCCTGGGCTCCGGTGCGGACTGATAGAAGATGTCCGCTCCCAAACCCGCCAGCTTGTCTACAATATTTTCGTAGCCGCGCTCGATAAACCGGATGTTTTCCACCTGGGTGGCGCCGCTGGCCATCAGCCCGGCCAAAATCATAGCCACGCCGGCCCGCAGGTCCAGGGCCCGCACCGGGGCGCCCTTTAGCCTTTGCACGCCCTCTACTACGGCCAGGCTGCCCTCTACGGTAATTTGCGCCCCCATGTTCCGCAGCTCGTCCACATATTTAAAGCGTCCGCCGCTAAAGATACTCTCTGTCACCATGCTGATGCCCCCCGCTGTGGTCAGCAGAGTGGTGATTTGGGGCTGCATGTCGGTGGGAAAACCCGGGTGGGGCAGGGTTTTTACATTGCATTTGCGCAGCTGCCGGTCGCAGGTAACCCGCACCGTATCGTCGCCCTCTTCCACTCGTACCCCCATTTCCACCAGCTTGGCGGAGATGGACTCCAGATGCTTGGGGGTCACGTTTTTCACAGTGATGTCCCCGTAGGTGGCGGCCGCGGCCATCATATATGTGCCGGCCTCAATCTGGTCCGGGATGATGGTATAGGTCACCCCCCGCAGCTGCTGAACCCCGTGGATCTTGATGGTATCCGTGCCCGCGCCCCGGATGTCGGCCCCCATGGTGTTCAAAAAGTTGGCCAGGTCCACCACGTGGGGCTCTCGGGCGGCGTTTTCAATGACCGTGACGCCCCGGGCTTTAACAGCAGTAAGCATAATGTTCATGGTGGCCCCTACTGTGACCACGTCCAGGTAAATATGGGCCCCGTGCAGGTCGTTCGGCGCGGTAACAGAGATCATGCCGCCGTTGTCCAGGCTGTGCTCACAGCCCAGGGCCTCAAAACCCTTTAAGTGCTGGTCAATGGGCCGTACGCCAAAGTCACAGCCCCCGGGCAGGGGCACCAGCGCCCGGCGGCACCGGCCCAGCAAAGCGCCAATAAAATAATACGAGCCCCGCATCCGCCGGGCCACGTCGGCGCTCACGGTGTCCGTGTCAATTGGCCGGGGGTCAATAATCATGGTGTGCCGGTCCGGGTACTCCACCCGGGCCCCCATCTCCTCTAAAATATAAGCGGAGTTTTTCACGTCTGAAATGTCTGGCAAATTTTCTATACAGCAAGGAGAATCGGACAGAATGATGGCGGGCAAAATAGCCACCGCCGCGTTTTTTGCGCCACTAATATTGACCTCGCCGCAAAGGCGATGGCCCCCATGTATCACATATTTATCCAAATTTACACTTCCTTATGGCCCGCAGGACAGGCCGGAATTGACTTTACTCTTAGTATTGGGTCCAAGAGCTATAATAATACATCCGGGCAAAAAAGTCAATGGGCAGCTGGTAATACGTGAAAATTATGTAAACTTATCGCTGCTGCCCAGCCGCCATTTGCGGTCTGTAAGCCCGTGTAAATTTCTCCGGCAGCTCCGGGGAACACGCCATCAAAATGTAGGGATGCACGGGCTTCTTCTTTAGGTCAGACCGGTTCAGCCTGTGAAAGATGAATGCTCTTTGCGCTGTTCTCTTACTTTCCTTTGCCAATGATGGGCTTCTCCTCGCCCCGCGCCAGCCGGCCGATATTGGCCCGGTGCTTCCACAGCACCAGCACCCCAATGAACAACGCCGCCCCAGTGACAAACAGCAGGTACCCCAGCGTGCAGCGGCCGCCCCCAAAATCAGCAAAAAAAACCATTAAAAAGGTATACACCGGGTATACCCCAGCGCAGACCACCGAGGCCAGGGAAATAATTCTTTTCCAAATAAATAGCAGGAGAAACGTACCGATAACCAGCAGGAACACCCGCCAGTCCACCAGCAGAATCATAGCCGCCGCGGCCACAATTCCCTTTCCCCCGCGAAAACCGTAGTATACAGGAAAAATATGCCCCAGCACACAGGCCGCGCCTGCCAGATAACGCCCTGCCTGAAGCAGCTCGAAACCCGGGGCCTCCGCCCCGC
>JAAWSH010000252.1 GCA_022801475.1 Acutalibacter sp.
ATAATCTCATCTTCCACGCCATACCGGCTTACATAACCAGCTATCCAGTCGTCTGCTTCACAATCTATGGTTTCTTTATAGGCTATTCCTAAATAATAAAGAGAAGCATACACCCAAGGCAATTGGGAATAAGGATTATCTTCTTCCGAAACATATTGATAATCAACCCGGTTGGATTTATACCCAGCATATATTTTATTACGAGGATTTTCATGTTCTCCATCAAACAAAACCGCAACATGTGTAGGCTTTGTGTACCGGAAAATCTTCAAAAGCGCCCCCACAAATCCTAAAACACCCCAAATACCTATTCCATTAGCATCCTTTATCCTGGCAGGCATTCCAAAGAACATCTGAAATAGCAGATTACTGCCATCCACTAAAAGAATTCGTCGCTTCTCACTCATATCAATTATTTTCCCACACAGAACTGCTCAAAAACCTGATCCACAATTTCCTCCGAAACCCTTTTTCCCGTCAGTTCATAGAGAGCAGCCAAGGCATCTTCCACACAGACCGTTACCGCATCTAAAGTCATTCCTCCACTCAAAGCGCTTTCCCCTTCCATCAGGCTCTCAACGGCTCGCTGAACTGCCTTTCTCTGTCGTTCTGTAAACAACTCTCCATGATCTGGATCAAAGTCCTTTTCATCTAAAAGTGTCTCCAAGGCCTTACCCAGTTCCTCTATCCCCTGGCCCTCTCCAGCGGAAATCACTACAACCTGGCTAAAACGAGCATATATCTTTTCTAAATCAATCTTATGCTCCAAATCTGTTTTATTAACTACAGCCAGTGCGGGGTAGCCCCTTAGACGCTCCATTAAGGCAATATCTTCTGCCTCTAATTCACAGGACCCATCAAATACAGCCAACACTAACTGAGCGGAAGAAATCCGCTCCCGAGCAGCCGCCACCCCAATCTCTTCCACTGGGTCCTCTGTCTCACGCAAACCAGCAGTATCCGCAAGAATCAAGGGAATTCCCGCCAACATCACCGTTTCCTCCACCACATCCCGGGTAGTACCTGGATACTCTGTAACAATGGAACGCTGACAGCCTGCTAAAAGGTTCATCAAAGTTGATTTTCCCACATTCGGCCGCCCAGCAATCACTGTACGAAGTCCCTCTCGATAAGTTCGCCCTTGTTCAAAACCTTTTAACAGCTTTTCCAAATTTGCCCGGCAACCCGCCAATGAAGAGGCCAACTCTTCCTCTGCCAGTTCCTCCACATCTTCCTCAGGAAAATCTGCCCATGCAGCCAGATGTGCCCCCAATTGGCCCAGTGTAAAAGCGATTTCATCAACTTTTTTTGTTAATGCCCCACTGCTGGCCGCTTCCGCCATACGTGCCGCCTGGCGTCCACTAGCATGGATCATCTCCATTACAGACTCCGCCTGAGCCAGATCCATTTTTCCATTTAAAAAAGCCCGCTTAGTAAATTCCCCAGGCCCAGCCGGCTGTGCACCAGCAAAAAGCACCTCCTGTAAAACTCGACGAGTAATATACAGTCCTCCATGACAGGAAAGTTCTACTACATCCTCACCCGTATAGCTTCTTGGAGCGACAAAAACCGTGGCCACACAATCATCCAACTTATCCCCAGAAGAGGAATGCACCCACCCAAAGGCACAAGTGTAGCCATCCATTAAGCAGAGCTTCTTTCCCCTTATAGCAGAAAAAACCCTGTCCCCCACCTGCCGGGCCTCTGGACCTGATATACGAACTACACCAATTCCCCCCGGAGCCTGGCCGGTAGAAATAGCCGCAATGGTACTACTCACAAAAAATCCTCCTACAACAATAGTATATATAAATTATCATACTAAAAACTATTAAATAATTGTACCAACAATCAAATCTATCACTAATATACTTATGATGATAATCCATTCAATTCAAAATACTCAAATCATAGAATGCAGTCAAAAAAGAAAAGCGGGACTGCACAAAGCCGCCCCGCTAAAAATCTCACTTTTTTGCTTCAATTTTCCCGTAAATCGGCGCACCGGGATCATCTGCCTTTGGGCCCTCAGCACGCGGAGCCGCATTAGACTGACTGCCCTTTTGGGGCCGGCTGCCCCGGCGGTCCCGGTCATAACCCCGGTTATTATAACCGCCTCTACCGCCGCCCCGACGATTCCGGAACTGAGAGCGCTCGCCGCCCTCCGGCCCAATCACCACATGCCTGCCCTGGTTTTCGCCTTCGCTCCAGGACTTAGCTCCTTCCACAGTTTGAACCGCTGTATGGATAATTCTCCGCTCATAGGGATTCATCGGCTCCAAAGAAGCATTACGGCCAGTCTTTACCGCCCGGTAAGCCATCTTCCTGCCCAAAGCCTCCAAAGTCTCCTTACGCTTCTCCCTATAATTCCCTACGTCAAGCGTTAGACGGAAATAGGAGCCATCTGTATGGTTGGCTACCAAAGAAGCCAGATATTGCAGGGCGTCCAGGGTCTCGCCCCGGTGACCAATTACAAAGCCAATATCTTCACCGCCCAAAGTAAGAGCTGCTCCGGACTCCATTTCCTTTATACTAACCGTTGCATCATGCAGACCCATACAACCTAATACCTGCTTTAGATAATCCGCCGCTTTCTGCGCAAGATCTTCTCCCCCGCTAGAGGGCACAGCAGCCGGCTTTGCCTCCTCCACAGGCTTTGACACAGGAATGGCTTTAGGAGCCAGATTCTTTGGAACAGGCTGCTCCAAAACCTTTACCGGAGCAGGAGCTGGTATAGAAGGTGCTTCCTCCACCTCAATATAAGCCCGCACTTTAGCTGGCCGGCCTCCAAAAAGCCCAAGAGTCTTTTTCTGAGGCATCTCTAAAACTTCACACCCAGCGTCAATGGTATCCACGCCCAATTGTCTGCAAGCGTTTGCGAAAGCAACTTCTACGCTTTCACCTGTGGCTACGGCCTCTTTAATCATGGTTATTCCTCCTTTATAGAGAGCGCGCCCTTATTCACCACAAAGGCGCGCTAAAAATCAAAATATTTTTAATTGGCACAAAACTTACTTCTTACTACCCATATAATTGGCCGTATCACCAGAACCAGACTTTTTCTTTTTTTGTGTCTGTTTCTGCTGCTTCTGCACTGCTTTTTCAGCCTTTTGCTGGGGCACATGGCTTAACTTTTCCGCAATCATCCTCTGCTGGGCCGCGCTCAAAGGGCTAACATTCGCCTCTGCCAGTTCCAGGGCAACCGCTCTTCGAGCTTCCGCCATAGAGGCCATCTGGTCATTACTAAAGTATTTGTTCATAATGATTGTCTGCAAAAAGCTTGCCAGCAAAGAAATGATATTATACATACCCACAGCCGCTGGCATGATAAATGCCCAGTACACGCTAATGAGTGGGAAAACATACATCATCACCTTTGTGCAGCCCTTTCCCGCACCCTGGGGAGCTCCATTCATCTTACTAGTATAGAACTGAAATCCAAAGCTCAATACAAGAGACAGCACGGGAATCATCCAAAGGAAGGTCCAAAAACTAGACTCCTGGGGAGAAGCTAACATATCCAGACCCATAAACCGGAAACCCTTGGAAAAGAATTCAATACGCGCCAGGTCATCCTGGGAAAACATGGTCAGGTTGTCCTTCAGAACATCAAAATGGCGGATAATTTGCAGTTCTGTATACATCCCCATACCACTGCTGGAACCAATACCCGGAATCTTCATAATATAATCCGTGGCCTTTGCCACAGTCTCACTGGCAATATGCAGAGTATTGGAAAGAGGCATAATTACACTATAGAAAATACCCAGCATAATGGGAAAGGGAATCAAGGTAGTCAGACACCCGGAACCAGGGTTAACCCCTTCCTTTTCATAGAGCTTCATCAGCTCCTCATTATATTTCTGCTGATTATTCGCGTATCGCTTTTGCAGTTCCTGCTGCTTGCCAGTCAGCTTGGTCTGAGCGGACATACTGCGCTGCTGCTTGACGGACATAGGGAACATAGCCGCCTTGAGAATAAGGGTAAACAAAACAATTGCTACGCCGTAGTTCCGGAAGATCGTATACAAAAACCATAACAAATAGCCTAATATGCTGCCAAAAAAATTAAAAATTCCCATTCGGTGTTATTAACCCTTCTTTACTCTTTCATAAGGTAGTAAGGCTTTTTCTCGCGGAATTCATATTATATTGAATAATACAGAGTAGCCTCCACGTCTAAAATCTTTTAGAAGCTTTTGAATATCCACAGTCTCTTCTACTGAACCGGCCATTCTTATCTGCCAAGACAAAAACTTACTAAAAACCAAAGCCTTTTCCATGTGCTTAACGTAGCACGGTTTTCAAAACTCTTTCTCAAAAGCCCGCTAATGTTCCTTTTTTTCCGGCACCGGATCATACCCGCCCCGGCCCCAAGGGTTACAGCGCAATATTCTCCACACAGTCAAAGCCATACCCTTTAAAGCTCCAAAACGCTGGATTGCTTCTAGCCCATATTGGGAACAGGTGGGAATAAACTTACAAGAGGGCTGTGTATGCGGCGAAATATGATTTCTATAAAATTTGATCAGCCATATTAAAATGAACTTCATTTGCTCTTAGGTTTTTCCGCCCCATTCCACAAACCAGCGGCTTTCAGCTGCCGCCCCAAATGGGCCTGCACCTCTGTACTTTTTACAAAAGGCGTACGACCCCTGGCCACAAAAACCAGATCATAGCCAGTGTGAATCTCTGGGGCCAGCTGTCGGAAAGCTTCACGAATGACGCGCCGGGCGCGGTTGCGCTGCACAGCATTACCAATCTTCTTACTGGTGGTAATGCCTACCCGCAGGACCCGCTGCCGGTTTTTCAGCACATAAACCACCACTACTGGAGAAACATGGCTCTTTCCCCGGGAATAGACCCGACGAAAATCATTGTTTCTGCAAAGCGAAATCATCTTGTCCAAAAACAGCCCGCCTTCCTCTTTCCCGGGGCCCTTTTAAAATATAACAAATAAAGGCCACAACAAGAGCCTGTTTCAAAAACCAGAAAACGCTGCCTTTTTTCTCAACAAAAACGGGATATTCGCGTGAAGCATCCAAGAAATACGGAAGTATTTCTCAAAGGTTGTTCTGAAATACCACGCACTTGGAAAAGATCCAGCATTTCCTCGGTTTTAAAACAGCCTCCCGGTGGCCTTTATAGTCGACACACTTGAAAAATAACTTTTCAAGTGGCAGGCAGAGTTTTAAAAACCCCACCCGCGTAATGGCTTTGTTCAAAAATAAAACCATTACGACTCATGCAGTTAAGAGACCCTTTACCATACAAAAGTTTCTTAACCATAAGCGCCGGATAAAACTGCACCCGCCAAAATAAAAGGCAAATTTAATAAGAGAGGCGGGCCCTGCCCTTTGCCCGGCGGCGCGCCAAAACCTTGCGTCCGTTTCTGTCAGACATGCGCTTCCGGAAGCCGTGCTCCTTTTTTCTGTGGAGCTTCTTCGGCTGATAGGTTCTCAGCATAGAAAGTCCCTCCTTTCGGACTAATCCCTTGCAATTAAGAATTATACCTTACCAAGGGGCCTTATGTCAACAGAAAAATTTCAGGAATTCAACAAATACATATATAACGTGGAAAAGGGGTGGCGCCTATGCCACCCCCAGCTCCTCCACGGCTTTTTTCAGGGCCCGCCACTGGTCTAACAACGCTCCATAAGCCTGACGTCCTTCAGTTGTCAGCCGGTAATACTTTCTAGCCGGACCTCCAGAAACCTCTCCCCTGTAAATCTCCGTCCAGCCCGACCTGCACAGTCCCCGCAGCAGGGCGTAGATAGCGCTCTCCTGGGTATCGGGAAAGGCACTGTGCAAAAGAGAGAGCATTTCATAACCATACCGGTCCTGTACGATCAAGAGGTGAAGCATGCACAGCTCCATCAGCTCCTTTTTCAGCATAACCCCACCCCCGCTACAAGAATTCCCGCCGCTCCAATAAACAAACTGCTGGATGCGCTGTCATACATCAGGCCCATCAAATCAACCGACCCGGCATTGGTATAATAATTAAAAAAGGATAGAAGAAAGCCAGCCTCCTGAAAGTCAGGAAGAGTAGTAGGTCCCATATAACCCAATATGGACATGACGTTGATACTCAGGCAGACCAGCGTCATACATAGAATCGCCACGGCCCGCCAACCCCTGTGAAAAAGCTTAGCCAGCAATACAAAACCGAAACTCAATAGAGAAAGAACCGGTACACTGGTCCGAAGGACATCCTGAACAATCCATACCGCATCGGGATGGATAGCACTGGTCACAATACTGGGCAAAAAGAACATGGACCCGCAGAACAGGGCCACCAAAACAGCCATTACAACCGCAACTGCCAGCAGAAGCTTGTTCTTCTGGTAAAAGGGCCGCAGTGGGCGCTCCACACCAAACCAAAACAGCAGGGTCCCGGCCGCCACCGCTGCCATAACCAGAGCTTCTATAGAATAATAACAGCTGTTCATAACCCAGTGGGCTGGGAAAAAAATCAAAAGTAAAATTCCGGCCAGCAAGAGGTGCCAGATTACTACCTGCCGCCGGTCCGCAGCGGCCAAAACAGCCTTTTGGGGTGGACCAAAACGTTGGCGGGCCTGCTCCTCCCCGGCCTCGTTCAAGATTTCCCGATAGTCCTCCATCATTTCCCTGGCCTCTTCCTGGGGCAAAAACCACCGCGCCGCCAAAGAGAGCATCTGAAAGTAACCAAACATTTTCATAAAACAAGCCTCCATTTCTCTTATTTTTTCCACTCCGCCAAAAAAGATCATAGTCTTTGCTCTACCAACTACTGATAAAAGCATTACTGATAAAAATATAATAGCATTCCATTTTGGAAAAGTCAAGAGGAGTGTGGAAAAATATTTGAAAATGAGCCGGAGATATGATATACTGTTTTCTGTAAACCATTTTTACGGGGGATTGCGCGGAGGCAGCTTGAGGGCCGCCGCGCAGAGGAGACGCGCGGCAAAAATAGGCCGGGCCGCCCAAAACGAATATTACGGAGGGTATATTCTTGGATTCTTTCAATCAAGCTTGGGAAATTATTTGCGAGTACTGCAAGAGCCAAATCACAGACGTGGCGTATAAGACCTGGTTTAGCCGGCTAAAGCCTGTTTCCATGGACTTCGAAAACGGGGTGGCTATTATTGAGGCGCCTAACGACTTTCACAGACAGACCTTATTGCGCTGTTACAGCGACCTTATGGAACAGGCGCTGAAAAACGTGTTTGGGAACAACATTGGTTTTTCCTTGGTAATACAAGAGGACAAGCCACAGCCCGCTGAAAAGAACATTCCCCAGGACGACGGCTATGAGCTGACCTTTGAAACCTTTGTAGTAGGCCCTTCCAACCGCTTTGCTCATGCCGCTTGCCAGGCCGTGGCCAGCAAACCCGCCATTCTGTATAATCCTCTATTTATATACGGAAACTCTGGTCTGGGCAAAACCCACCTGCTCTCCGCCATTTCAAAAGAATTCACCAATAATTTTCCAGGCCAAAGCGTGGTCTATGTAAAAAGCGAGGACTTTACCAACGAAGTTATCGAGGCAATTGCCCGGGGCACCACCTCTTCTCTGCGAAATAAATACCGCAACGCCGACCTTTTCCTGGTAGATGACATCCAGTTCATTGGCGGAAAGGTTTCTACCCAAGAGGAATTCTTCCACACCTTTAATACGCTTTATGAGGCCAAAAAACAGATCGTCCTCACTTCGGACCGGCCTCCCAAAGACATCGCCACCTTGGAGGACCGGCTAAAAACCCGGTTTGAATGGGGCCTGACAGCAGACGTACAAGAGCCGGAGTTTGAGACCCGGGTAGCCATTATCCGCCGGAAAGCGGAGAGCTTTGACTTCGACATGCCGGAAAACGTATGTGAATACATTGCCAATAAGCTAAAAAACAACATCCGCCAGCTAGAGGGCGCGGTGAAAAAGCTTCGGGCCTTCCATCTGTTGGAAAACCGGCCGGTAAATATTGCCACAGCGCAAACAGCTATCAGTGATATTATTAACAACTCCCAGCCCACTCCCGTGACAGTAGATAAGATTATTGAAGAGGTAGCAAGAACCTACCAGGTCACCCCAGAGGACATTCGGTCTCAAAAGAGAAATGCCTCTGTCTCTAAAGCCCGGCAGGTCTCCATGTACGTGGTACGTGAGATCACCCAAATGTCTATGGTAGAGATTGGCCAGACCTTTGGGGGCCGGGACCACTCCACAGTGGTATATGCTATGCACCAGATGGAGCAGCGAATGGAAAAGGAATCCCACACTAAAGACACAGTGAACGATATTATCAAAAATATAAGGGACCGGTAAAAGCTGTTAAAAGATTCATGGAAAAAGCGAAGTTTTCTCAACTTTTCTCTAACATTCCACCAACAGAGATTCCACTGACGGTTAAATGAATAAAATGCTCTTCACCATTCCACCACCTTGTCCACAGTCTGTAGTGAAGTTTTCGAAAGCAATTTTCCCTGAATCTTCCTGGAGTTCCAAAATAATTAACAGATTTAACAGCCCCTATTACTGCTTCTAAATCATTTAATGAAGAAAAGAAAAAGAATCAGGAAGTGGTTGGCAACAGATGAGTTGGACAAAAGCAATATCTTTTCTTACAGTACGCAACATCCAAATCCAACAAAGATGGATAAAACCTTTTCTGTTTGTCCCAGCAGATTTCTATATGGAATTTATTATTAAAGAGGTAACGCTATGAAATTTTCCGTAAACAAAAAAGACATTACCGAAGCCGTCTCCAATATCCAACGGGCCGTCTCTACCAAAACCTCCATCCCCGCCCTGGAGGG
>JAAWSH010000057.1 GCA_022801475.1 Acutalibacter sp.
CATGCTCATCTTGTCCGCCTTTAGCAGAATGTCCCCCACCATCCACATGTTCAGGTCCACAAACTGCATCCGGGTCACCGCGTCCTTGTCCCCCACCATACCGTAATAGGGTTTTACCAGCTCTTCTGGGGCAGGGGCTCCCGCTGGGGCCTTTAGCAGGGCCCGGCGCTCTTTTTGGGTAAACATATACGCGTTGCCAATAAAGCGCTCTTCCAGCCGCTTGCCCCTGCGCACTAAGAAGTTCAGTCCCCGGTGGGCGGGCAGCAGCCCCGCCACCCGGCCAATGAACCGCCGGATGGGAAAGGGGATCTTATCATACCAGGCCATCTCTAAGGGCTCTTTATAGATGTTGTATCCCCCGAAGATCTCGTCCGCCCCCTCGCCGGAGAGCACCACCTTCAGGTGCTGGCTGGCGGTGTTGCACACAAAGTACAGGGCCACTGCCGAAGGGTCCGCCAGGGGCTCGTCCATGTGGTACTGGATCTTGCCGAAGTTCCCCCAGAACTCCTCCGGGGTAATGACCTTGCTGATATTTTTCACGGGAATCAGCTCCGAGAGCCCTTTGGCGTAGCTGATCTCGTTATACTTCTCCCCATTGTCAAAGCCCACGGTAAAGGTCTTGTCCACGTTGGCCGAGCAGGCCACATAGCTGGAATCCACCCCGGAGCTGAGAAAACACCCCACCTCTACGTCGCTGATTTTATGGGCCGCCACGCTGTTGTCAAAGGTCTTTTCTATCTCGTCCACCCAATGATCCAGGCTCTTGTCCTCCTGGGCGTTAAAGGTAGGCAGCCAGTAACGCTTTGTCTCCATTTTCCCGGCTTTCCAGGTAAAGAAGTGAGCCGGGGGCAGCTTGTACACATTCTTAAAAAAGGTCTCGGGCCCTGGCGAGTACTGAAAGCTCAGGTAGCTTTCCAGGGCCCGGGGGTTCAGCTCCTTGCGAAAGGCCGGGTGGGGCAGAAAGCTTTTAATCTCCGAGCCGAACAGGAAAGCGCCGCCCATTTGGGCATAGTACAGAGGCTTAATGCCGAAAAAGTCCCGGGCCCCAAAAAGCTCCCGCTTCTCTTTGTTCCAGATCACAAAGGCAAACATACCCCGCAGCCTGCCCAGCAGATCGGGGCCGTACTCCTCGTAGCCGTGAAGCAGCACCTCGGAATCGGCGGCGGTTTTAAACTGATGCCCGGCTGCCAGCAGATCCCGCTTTAGATCCTGGTAGTTGTAGATCTCGCCATTAAACACCAGCACCATGGAGCCATCCTCGTTTTGCATGGGCTGGCGGCCCCCGGAGAGGTCGATAATGGACAGCCGCCGGAAACCCAAAGAAATATCTCCGTCCTCATAATAATCCGCGTCGTCCGGCCCCCTGTGGGCAATGGCGTCCGCCATAGAGTGCAGGACGCCCTGGTTGGGGTCCCCGGTAAAACCAACAAATCCACACATATTTATAATTCCTTTCTTTTGGAAAAAGCTTGGCCTTCGCTCCTTCCTGACAAAAAGAAGAAGCCAGTCGCTTTACTATACCATAATTCCGCTGGGAGAAAGCCGGTGCTTAAAGGCTTCTCCTTGTGTTTCTTAAAACATAGTATACCACATTTTTCCGGAAAATGGTAGGGGCATTTGCCAGAAGACCGCGGGCAAAAATACGCCGCGCGGTCCAGGGACAGAGAAGGGGAGTTTGAGCCCCTTCCGGTTCCCTTTTCCCGCCGTTACACCCCCAAGGGCATGCATGTGCAAAAAAGGCGTTTTAGCCCCGACTGCGGCAAAGGCTTTTTCGTATTTCACGCTCCACAGCCACCCTGGGGCATCCCTCACCTTTATTTCTCTATTCCGGCCGCTCCTCCTGGGCTGCCTCTTTCTCCATCAGCTCCAGCACCTTATCAATGACCGCCAGGGCCCGCACATAGGTGTGGCTGGCGTCAATGCGGCCCTTGCCCTCTTCCCCCTGGGTTCCCAGCAGGTTCAGCCGCTGATACACATCCTCCACCGCGCTGCGTGCCCAGCGGGGCAAGTCCTCAAAGGTCTTATACCGGCGCTCGTTTTCATTGTACACGGTCTGTGCCTCTTGGCGCGCCAGCTTCGCCACTTCTTCTCTTGTCATGTCCGTCCAGTCCTCCCCTTCTATAATGGCCGGATAATCCCGAAAAGCCCGATTCATGTCAAATATTTTTCCGTTAATAATCCCCCGGTCCGTATACTGCCACATGCCCGCCCCGGGGTAGTCCAGCGTACTGTTCCACTGGGCCACCCAGCGGTCGATGTGACTAAGGCGCGGGCTGTTCAGCCGGTTCAGCATCCAGCTTAAACTGGCGTAGATGCCGCAGTAGTACCCGGCCCTGCGCATTTCATCGCAATAGGTCAGGCAGTTGTCCACCAACTGCTCCCCAGTGGGCAGGGTTTTGTCCTCCACGTCGTACCACACACCGTACAGGGCCCGCTCCACCCGCATCTCCCGCAGCAGCCGCAGAGTGTGCCTGGCCTCGCTGCGGGCCATGTCCGTATTACGGGCGTAGGAGTACAGGTATACCCCAAAAGGGATGCCCGCCGCCCGGCACTTTTGCACGTTCAGCCGGTACTGGCTGTCGTCCTGGCTGCTATAGTCCCCGCCAAAACCGCAGCGGATGATGATAAAATCCACCTTTCCCCGCAGGGCGGCAATGTTCACGTCCCCGTTAAACTCCGATATATCGATTCCGGTGGCAAGATAGTCCGGCAAAGCGCCCACCTCCATAAAAAAATCCTCCCAGGCCATCCTATGCGGGAGGGCCTGGGAGGGTGCTGGTACAGCCAGCGGGAAAACACCTTATTCCAGCAGCGTCACCGTCTGCCGGTCCGCGTCCAGCTCTAGGTTTTTTCCAATGGGGAGCGTAAGCATAGGCACTGTGTGGCAGCAGTCAAACTCCGCCAGAATGGGGAACCGGGGCGTGCCTATCACCTCTAATAAAATATCACTGGGTGATTTTCCCGTTCCCTGGCTGTCGAACTTGCGGATTTATTTCTTTCGCAGCCGCTCCATGGCCTCCACGGTCTTGGCCGCGTCGCCAAAGGCCGTCAGCCGCATGCAGCCCGCGCCGTTTTTGCCAAAGCCCTCGCCGGGAGTGCCCACGATTTCCTTCTCGTTAAGCAGATAGTCAAAGTACTCCCAGCCGCTCATGCCCTCCGGGCACTGGAACCACAGGTAGGGCGAATTCTCGCCGCCGGTAAACCAAATGCCCATGTCCCGCAGGGCCCCGGCCATCACCTGGGCGTTCTTCTGGTAGTAGGCGATGTTTTCCCGCACCTGGCGCATCCCCTCTGGGCTGAACACTGCCTGGGCGGCCCGCTGGGTCACGTAGCTGACGCCGTTGAACTTGCTGCCCTGCCGGCGCTGCCACAGCTTGTTGACCTGTACGCCGTCAAACTCCAGCTCGTTTTTCATCACCGTATAGCCGCAGCGCATGCCGGTAAAGCCCGCCGTCTTGGACAGGGAGCCGAACTCAATGGCGCAGCGCTCCGCCCCGGGAATAGCGAAGATGCTCCTGGGCAGGTCCCCGGTGACAAAGCACTCGTAGGCCGCGTCAAAGAGGATCACTGCCTTCTGCTCCAGGGCGTAGTCCACCCAGGCTTGCAGCTGGTCCCGGCTGTACACCGCGCCCGTGGGGTTGTTGGGGGAACAGATGTAGATAATATCCGCCTGCTGCCGGGGGTCCGGCATGGGCAGAAAGCCGTTTTCCATATTGGCCCCAGCGTAAACAATCTTTCGCCCAGCCATTACATTGGTGTCCACATACACTGGGTACACAGGGTCCGGCACCAGCACGGTATTGGCGTTATCGAAAATATCCACAATATTGCCCACGTCGCTTTTGGCCCCGTCGCCTACAAAGACCTCCTCTGGCTGTACATCCACCCCAAAGCCGCCGTAGTATCCGGCAATGGCCTCCCGCAAAAAGGGGTAGCCGTTGCTGTCCTGCGAGTAGCCCCGGAAGGTCTCTTGACGGGCCATCTCCTCCGTGGCCTTATGCATCGCTTCAATGACCGCAGGGACCAGGGGCAGGGTCACGTCGCCAATGCCCATGCGGATCAGCCGGTTCTCCGGGTGGGCGGCGGTGTACTCGTTCACCTTTTTCGCGATGGTGACAAAGAGATAGCTCTGTTCCAAATTTTGAAAGTTCTCGTTCAGCTTCAATGGGATCATTCCTTTCGTCTAACATTCACATTATAGTGCCATCAGCCGGGTCCGGGTCTCCCGGTCCAGCTTTTCCAGGGCATACCGGTAGGCCACCCGGGGCATCTCCCGGCAATGAGCGGTCAGGTACGCCTCCACCCCCCGGGGGTCTTGCTGAGAAAGACACTTCAGCATCCAGCCGTAGCCCTTACGCACCAGATCGTGCTCGTCCGCCAGCAGCCGGTCCGCCACGGCAAAGGGCCAAAGCCCTTCCCCGTCCCCCCGCAGAATGGAGGGAATCAGCACCACAGCCGAGGCCCGCCGCACCCAAAATGCCGGGTCCCCGGTCCATTCCAGTACCTGGGGAAACAACTCCTTCCTCTGCCGCAGCAGCTCCCCAAAGGCGTGGGTGCAAAAGTCGTCGCAGTCGCCCCAGCCCCGGACGTACTCCTTCAGCCAGCGGTAAAATACCCCGTAGGTCTCCTCCGCATACTGGTCCTTCACCCGGTAGGCCCAGTCAAAGGCGATCACCCCCATGGCCCAGTCCCGCCGGGCTAAAAACTCTTCGCACAGGTCCAGCGCCTCCCCGATCTCCTTCACCCCCGCCTGCCGGTACAGACGGCCGGAAAGCCGGCGGACCTCTCCGGTGGCCATGTGCTTTCCCGGCGGCACGGCCTGGGACATACGTTCCAGCTCGGTCGCCGCCTGCTCTACCATATTCTCCATCGTGTCTCCCGTTTACCCGTTCTTCTCCTCCATATACGCCGTTGCGGCTCCTACAAAGCCTTTGAACAGCGGGTGGGGCCGGTTGGGCCTGCTCTTGAACTCTGGGTGGAACTGCCCTGCCACAAAGAACCGCTTCTCTGGCAGTTCCACAGTTTCTACAATACGTCCGTCCGGCGAGGTGCCGCTGACCACCATGCCCTTTTCCTGCACGGTCTCCCGGTAGTCGTTGTTAAATTCATACCGGTGTCGGTGGCGCTCGTGAATCAGCTCCTCTCCATAGCATTCCGCCATTTTGGTGCCCGGGGCCACCTGGCAGGGGTAGCTGCCCAGGCGCAGGGTGCCGCCTTTGTTAACATCCTTATTTTGGTCTGGCATAAAGTCAATCACCTTGTTCAGGCCGTACTCGTCAAACTCGCCGGAATTGGCGTCCAGGATGCCGCAGACATTGCGGCAGAACTCAATCACCGCCACCTGCATGCCCAGGCAAATGCCCAGATATGGGATGTCCTTTTCCCGGGCAAACCGGGCGGCCAGCACCATGCCCTCAATGCCCCGGCTGCCAAAGCCCCCGGGGATAATGATGCCGTGGACATCCCCCAGCTGGGACTCGATATTCTCCTCGTTGAGCATTTCCGAGTCTACCCAGCTGATGTCCACCTTGGCGCTGTGCTCATACCCCGCATGGGCCAGGGCCTCCATCACCGAGAGATACGCGTCGTGCAGCTTCACATACTTACCCACCAGGGCAATGCGCACGTTCTTCTTTCTGCCCCGTATCTTGTCCACCATCTCCAGCCATTCGCTGGTGTCCGCGTCCTTGGCGCACAGGTCCAGCTCCCGGCAGACAATGTCCGAGAAATGGCTTTTTTCCAGCATAATGGGGGCCTCGTACAGCACGGGGATGGTCAGGTTTTCAATGACGCAGTCTGGGCGCACGTTGCAGAACATGGCAATCTTCTGGAAAATGCTGGAATCGTCAATGGGCACGTCGGTGCGCAGCACAATAATGTTGGGCTTAATGCCCATGCCCTGCAACTCTTTTACAGAGTGCTGGGTGGGCTTGGATTTGTGTTCGCCAGAACCCTTTAGGTAGGGCACCAGGGTCACGTGGATAAACAGCGCGTTGCCCGGACCCACCTCTTGGCTGACCTGGCGGATGGCCTCTAAAAAGGGCTGGCTCTCAATGTCGCCGGCAGTGCCGCCGATCTCGGTGATGACCACGTCCGCGTTGCTCTTGCTGCCCACGCTGTAGATAAAGCTCTTAATTTCCGAGGTAATATGGGGAATTACCTGGATGGTCTCCCCCAGGTACTCCCCCCGGCGCTCCTTGTTCAGCACGTTCCAGTACACTTTGCCGGTGGTCAGGTTGGAAAACTTGTTCAGGTCCTCGTCAATGAACCGCTCGTAGTGGCCCAGGTCCAGGTCGGTCTCCAGGCCGTCCTCGGTCACGTACACCTCCCCGTGTTGATAAGGGCTCATGGTGCCGGGGTCCACGTTGATATAGGGGTCCAGCTTCTGGGCCGCCACCTTCAGCCCCCGGGACTTCAGCAGCCGGCCCAGCGAGGCGGCGGTAATCCCCTTGCCCAAACCGGAGACCACGCCGCCGGTGACGAAAATATACTTTGCCATGTTCTTTTCCTCTCCTTAATGATTTGTTTTTATATTCAGCCAAATTTGTTTGGAATTTGCCATGTAAAAAGGTCAAGGTCCGGGAACCGCGCCCCCGGACCCCCGCGCGGCGGCGCGCTGCCGTCAAAGCTCCACCTGCCCCTGGAACACCTCCACCGCCTCGCCGGTCATCAGGACCCGCTCTTCGGTATAATGGATAACCAGGTCTCCGCCCCGCAGCTTTACGGTGACGTCCTTCCCCATCTTGCAGGATCCGTTCAGGCATGCCGCCACCGCAGCCGCGCAGGCCCCGGTGCCGCAGGCCATGGTCTCGCCGCTGCCCCGCTCCCACACCCGCATTTTCAGGGTATGGCTGTCCAGCACCTGGACAAACTCGGTGTTCACTCGCTCTGGAAACAGCGGGTTCCGCTCAAACAAAGGGCCAACGGCTTCCAGGTCCAGTTCCATGGGGTCGCCGCCGAATACCACGCAGTGGGGGTTGCCCATGGAGACGCAGGTAATCTCATGCTCACCCCCGGCCACCGGAACCTTCCGGCCCACCACGCTCTTACCTGTCAGGTTGACAGGAATCCGCTCCGGGGCCAGCACGGCGGGGCCCATATCCACCGACACGGCCACGGCCTTGCCCTTCTCCTCCGCTATTTTGCAGACCTTCACCCCGCTTTTGGTATCCACATGGAGCACAGGCTTTTGGGCAATGCCGTGGTCATACAGGTACTTGGCCACGCAGCGCACCCCGTTGCCGCACATCATGCCCTCGCTGCCGTCGGCGTTGAAAATGCGCATCAGCCCGTCGGCTTTCTCACTGGGGCAGATGAGAATCACCCCGTCGCCCCCCACGCCCTTGTGCCGGTCCGAAAGCCGCACTGCCAGGGCGGCAGGGTCCGCCACCGTCTCCTCAAAGCAGTTGATATACACGTAGTCGTTGCCGCAGCCGTGCATTTTGGTGAAATTCAGCCTGTGTCCGCTCATTAAAAAACCTCCCGGTTTGTTTTCTTTGCTTTCCTTCATCCCTGTATTTCTAGGCGGAGAACGCCTGGGGACGGGGAATCATCCCATTCAGAAACTTCCACTCCGCAGCCGTGAGACCGCGATGATGGCGCCCGCCAGGACCATGCCCTGTACCCGGAGCATCGCCAGCCCGACGGGAGAGTGGTCCCGGTCCGAGTCTAACGCAGCCGCTCCCGCAACTCCCACACAGCCCTCGGGCCCAGCAGGCAGACCAGCCCGTAGACGACGGCGGCTAATAGAAAGCCCCGCAGCCTCGGCACCCTCTGTTTCTGATTACCCTAGCCCTCCCCAAAAAGCCACGCGCCCAGGGGAAAATCCCAGCCCAAAAGCCAGGTGCACAGCAGGCTTATCAGCAGGTACGCGATGATCACCAGGCCGATTACGCCGCCCACTCTGCGGAGGGTATCATAGTCGTAGGACGACTCGGTAGCGCCGTTGGACTTCCATTTTTCAAAGATGTTCCACAGAATTTCAGGATTTACTATGTCCAGGACGCACAGCGCGGCGCCTCCCAGACAGAGGATAATCATAATGACAAAAGCGGTGGTTTCGCTCATCCTGCTCCCTCCTCTTAAAGTTGGAGTGTCCAAAAGAGTTTTTATAATGCTATTTTGGAGTCTCACCCAGCCTAAAAGTTTTTGCGATATTTCACGAAGTGAAATCACGGTTTTTCAAACCGTGAGCAAAAACTTGGAGAGTTGAGGCGCTACGCGCCTCAATCTCTTGAGCACTTCTCCGCGTCAATAGCCAACACCAGCATCAGAGCGTACAGGGCATCGTCGGGAAAGGCCACGTCGATGACATACGTGTCCGTCCACTGCCAAATGTCTTTGCTGACCGCGGCAATCAGGTCCCCCTGGGGGCCCAGCACCCGATAGTCCCACTCGGTCCAGTCCCCCTCCACCTGCCAGCCGTTGCACTCGATATTGTACCGGGGCTTAAAGAAGGTGAACTCCTTGCTGATGCAGCCCAGGTACTGTCCGCCCACGTACAGCTCGAACTTGGGCATAAAGGTGAACACCTTTTCCTGCACCATGCCCACCTCGTTGCCGTAGGGGTCGTAGATTTTTAGGCAGTGCCCCCAGCTCAGCTGCCCCTTCACTACATAGGCCACGCTGCCGTCCTCGTAGTAAATGTCATAGCTGTCCAGCCAGGAAAAGAACCTCTGTTTGAATAAAAGCTTCATGGCGGGCCTCCTTTTT
>JAAWSH010000058.1 GCA_022801475.1 Acutalibacter sp.
GTCCAGGTTCACGGTGTTGCTGGAGCGCCTCATGTCAAAGGTCTCACCGTTCACCGTTACATTAAACGTGGCGTCCGTACCTTTTGTATAGGTAATGTCGCTCTCGGGGCCTTCCAGCTCCCAATGATACCCAGGACTGCCCTCTTCGCCCTGATGGATTGTAAAATCTACCGGGTTGCCGTTTTTGTCCGTAATCTCAATAGCTCCCGTGTACTTATTGTAGTGGGCAACTTCGCCCCCACCAAATTTATTCAGTTTTTCTACTACATCTTCGGTGCTCATCTCTGCCGTTACTTGGAAGCTAATTTGATGCTTGGAGAATTGGAATGTCAATTTGTCCGTTTCCCCGGGTCTTAGGTACATGTCGTAGTCCTCGTTAAAGTTCCCGGTGTGCTTTTTATCCGGACTGCCCCCAAACAGCTTCTTGCCCAGATCGCCCTCAATGTCAATCTCTTTGTCCGCGCCAGTCTCCTTGGCGGTTAGAGAGAAGCGGCCGGTTAGGCTGGAGTACTTGGCGTCAATGCCCGCTTCGGAAGCGTTGATCTTATCCAGCACATTCCGGATGGTATCGGTCTCTTTAAACTCCAGCTCTATGCCGTTGATCTTCAGCGTGGCCACTTTCAAGGGATTCCCGTCCTCGTCCAGAACCGGCTTTCCATCCTCGTCCACTTTTTCTTTGAAATAGGTGTCCAAATTGTCCTTGCCCAGCACCCGGCCAAGGGTCCAGCTGGTCTGCAAGGTGTTGCTAAAGCCGCCCTCACCCAGGCCAAGGGCCTCGTTGGTCAGGTTGCCGCCCATCACAGAGATGGTGGAGTGCTCATCTTTGGTGGTAAAGTTCAGCGCTGCGGAAGTGGGGTCCACGCTGGCCGTCACCTTGCCCTTACCAAAGGCTTTGTCCAGCTCTTCTTGCAGCTTGCTGGCCATATACTTGCTCCTATCCTGATGGGTCATCAAGGATTTGAATTCCTCGTCCCCCAGGAAGTCCATGGAAATACTCTTGCTCTTTCCATCCACCGTCACGCTTAGGGTCTTGTCTTTTAAGTATTCGCTGCGGTCCACTTTTTCAGAAAGGCCGCCCTCGCGAATAATGGTCTTAGAAGGAATAATGCCGCCGCTGGCCTTGTCGTCCTTTGCAAAAAGCTTCTCCATGCCACCGCTGACGCCGGTAATGGAAAAATAGTTATTCTTCTTGTCTACCAGCATAATGCGGCCCGCTTCGTCCACCTCGGCCTTAATATAGTTATCGGCAGAGTTGGCCCCGCTGGAGGAAGAAATGGTCTGCTCCTTCAGCTTCTGGTTAATGGCGTCGGCCAGGTCCTCGGCGTTTTCATAGATCTCATCGTCGCCAAAACTCAAAGTAAAGCTGCTGCCCCGGCTGCTGATATTGCCATAGTTGCTGTTGGTTCCGCCGCCGTACTGGATGGTGATGGAACCAGTGATAGCGCTGGTCTCAATCTTCTCGTTCCAATCAATGCTCTCGGTGACGCCGGCGTCTTCCAGAAGATGGTCTGTGCTTACCGCGTAACGGGTAGCGCTGGCCAGCTGGGAAACGCTGTTTATCACAACATCACTGCTGGCTTTGCCAGAGGCCACCACCTTGTCCGCGTTAGCGCCCTTTGCAATGGTATTGATAGCTTTGGAAAAGAAGGAGGGACTGAACAGGTTTGTATTGGAAGTATACGAGGTATATTTGCTTAGCACAGAATTCATCTGGGTAATCAGGTTCCGATAAGCGTCCTGCCGCCACTGGGTCTTGGTGGCCCGCTGCTGCAAAGCCGCAATCTTCTTCTGGTACCCGATGATGCTGTTCTGAATCATCGCCTCGGTATCCATACCGCTGGCCAGACCGCTAATCACATTGCGGTTGCCGTAGATACTGCTGGAACTGCTGCTTTTTGATAAACTTGATATAGAAGCCATTGCATTCACTCCTTTTTTGTGATACCATATTCCTATAGGGATTTGATTTGCGGGTTTTGGGTCTAAAAATGTCTTTTGCAAAGGCCCAATTTGCCACAACTAACGAAAGAAAATCCCAAAAACACTTAACTCTTTCCTTTTTTATATCGACATTACAAATAGAAAGATAAGAGCTTTCTGTAAAATTTTGCTTCCGGGAGGACTCTTGTTATGGAGAAGATCATCACAGTAACCAACCAAAAGGGCGGCGTGGGAAAAACCACCACCTCTCTTGCTCTCATTAGCGCCCTGCACATGCGGGGCCACCGGGTGCTGGGCGTGGACCTGGACCCCCAGGGCAGCCTGGGCTTTTCCGCGGGACTGGACATTGAAAACACCGAGACTGTCTATGACGTATTCAAGGGAACCACCCAAATTTCAGACGCCATTGTCCCCACGGACCTGGGGGACATTCTGCCCTCTAACATCCTGCTTTCCGCCGCGGAACTGGAATTCAATATCCCCGGCCGGGAATATCTGCTAAAAAACCAGCTGGACCATGTGGAAAAGAAGTATGATTATATTATCATCGACACCCCCCCGGCCCTGAATGTGCTTACCATCAACGCCTATGTGGCCTCGGGCGCCCTCATTATTCCTATGGCCCCTGAAATTCTTAGCCTGCTGGGCATTTCCCAGATTCGCGAGACCATCAACACCGTGCGCAAATACTACAACCCAGACCTGCGGGTTTTGGGCATTTTGCTGAATAAATTTAATTCCCGCCTTACCCTGAACCGGGAGGTCCTGGAGCTCTCCAGCGAAATTGCCCGTAAGCTGGACACAAAAGTATTGAACGCGAAAATCCGTACCAGCGTGGTGGTGGCCGAGGCCCCCGCCCATGGAGAAAGCGTACTCTCCTACGCGCCCAGCTCCAACCCCTCTCAAGACTTCCAGGCCCTTCTGGACGAACTGTTAGCCACCTGACCCGGCCCAAAACCCACACGCCACAGCGGCGGATATTATTGGCGAAGGCCGGTCCTCTGCTGATAGCTCCTCTCCTGCTGGCCCGCCCCCAAGGGCAAAATTTTCTATAGCCGATAAAGCCTCCATACCCGCTGCCAGTCCTTGGAAGCCAGGCGGCTGGCCCGGGGCAAAAGCCTTTGCGGACCGCTAGAGTCTGTTTTAAAACTCCGAAATACTGTCTGTTTTGAGAAGAAAAGGAGCTTTCGGTGTCAAAAATCCTCGAAAGCCAGTAGCTTTTCTTGCGGTTTTTTCCTTGAAATCCCTCATTTCTGGTCAAAAATCCAGCATTTCTCCGGTTTTCAAACAGACTCTAAGGAATTTGTTACAAAAAGTCTCTTAACCTATCGTCGGCCATAAGATATACCAGAAAGGACAGTGTAAAACATCATGGCAAACAAGGCAAACAAATCCAAAGGAAATTCCAAGTCCAACAAAACAGCCCACGTGCTGAATCTGCTTACCGACTCCACCGGCCCCTCTGAAACCGGCGCGACTGCCCGGCAGAGCCAGCCGGCAGCTCCGGTACCCGCTCCGGCAGCTCCCGCTGTGGACAACGAAACGGTGTCAGAGAATATCCGCAGCGCTCTGGAAGAGGAGCTTCTGGCCCAGCTGGAGGCGGAAGAGGCCGCCGCCCCCGCTCCTCAGCCGGAACCGGAACCAGAGCCCGAGCCCCAGGTGGAAAGGGAGCCCATTTCTGAACCGGAGCCGGAATTCATTCCCGCCGTGTTTGAACAGGTGGAAGCCCCTGTCCCCGCCTCCATCCCCGAACCGGAACTAGAGCCACAGCCCATGCCAGAACCCGAACCCGAGGCCATTCCCGAGCCACAGCCCGAACCTGAACCTGAGGAGGAACCGAATCCCATGGAACGTGTAACCTATTTAAATGTGATGCAAGCCCTGGTAGAGAATAAAGTTGACGACTATATGCGCCTGCACGGCATGTGCGCCTGTCCCCGCTGCCGCACCGACGTTGTGGCCCTCACCCTCACCAGCCTTCCCGCCAAGTACATCGTCATCCCCAAAAACGAGGGCGTGCCCATGCTCACTCTGTACGAAAACCGTTATAGTACGGCTGTGTCCGCGCAGCTAATGTCCGCCTGCCAAAAGGTAGCCGCCCATCCCAGGCACACCCCCAACGCCGACGGCAGCCTGCGCCTGGGCGCACCCCGGCGCGACGACTGAGTCCCGCCTTTATCACGTTCCCCAAAAAAGAAAGCGCTGAACCAACAAAAAGGTTCCGCGCTTTTTTTATTGTTTGATGAAAAAGGTTATCGCACAGTCAAAAGAGAAAATATCCTTCCAGATCTTTCGGCGTCAGCCCTCGTCAGGTTTCTCCAGGGCGAGAAGAGGCGAAAAAGCAGCCAGCAGCTCCTGGGGAAGGCTCTGCTCGTCAGCGGCCTCACGGTTGGCGTCCATGGCGCTTATCAGCTCGCTGCGCAGCACCTGCACATCCTTTGGGGCCTCAATGGCAATTTGCACTTCTTTGTCTTTAGTCGCCATCACGGTCACTTTTATGTCGCTGCCAATCAGGAAGGATTCCCCTGCCCTGCGGCGAAGGATTAGCATAGCCTATCCCTCCTTCTGCTCAAACTCGGCCAGTAAATGCTTCATGCCATAGCCATCTCCATCCAGGATGACCTGCATCCCCTCCCGGGTATCCTCATTCAGCACCACCGGGCATTTCAGGTTTACCGTGCTGCTGGAAACCGGGTTCTTCACCACGCATAGCACATAATAGCACAGCTCCCGGCTGTCCTTTACGCCCAAACATTCCAGCTCTTCCGGCTGAAGCACCGGCTGGTAGGCCCTGTGCAAAGAAAAGGGATTCATGGCTACAAAGGCCAAATGAGGGGTGGCCACGCTTTGCAGGCAGAGCAGAGAACCATCGCTGCCAGAAAAAGGCAGCAGCAAAAACTCTTTTTCCTCCTCAAAGGCAAACAAGCCCTTGGAAAAATGGAGCACGTCGGCCTGGGCATATTCAATTTCACCAAAATATTTTGTGGTCAGCTTCAACAAAAGCGCCTCCTGGCCTTAGGCCTTTACGTCCACTGGCGTGTAGTTGGGGTCTGCCGAAGGCGGTACATACATGGCGCCGCCCACGTACTTGATGATGACCTCGGGCCGCTGGGTCATGGTAAATTCAATGTCCCCGGGCACAAACTGGAAGCCTACGCCCCCAATTTTCCAGTCGAAATTCATCTTATCCATCTCATAGCGAATCTGCATCTGCCCCGGCTCCCAGTTCAGGTCAATGCCGGTTTCGGGCAAAAAGCCCAGGCCAAACTCGGTCAGATCCCGGCTCATATGGGCGTCCTGGGTCTCCCGGGCAAACTGGGTCACCAGCTCCTCGCCCAGCTGGGCGTCCATCACCAACTGGCCCCGACGGGCATACGTAGCCGTGGCCTCATAGGCCGCCTGATGCCCCTGGCTGGCGGCCTGCTCGATGCTCTGCATGGTGGTGGGACGTATGGAGCTGCGGGCCTCGAAGGTATCAATGTTTAGCTTGATGGGCCGGCTCTTAATGTTCAGCCCGCCCTTTTCCCGAGAAATCTCCACCTCTGCTGTGCCCTGGGAATAAACCAACTGGGCATTGGTGGTTTTCATTTCTATTTCAATTGGCACAGTGGTAATTTCAATTAGCGGTCCCAATGATAATCCCCCTCTTTTGGAAAAATAGCGTTAGAAATTTAGCTCATATAGTCAATCAGCGACTGGGACAAAAGCCCGGTACCAATGCGCAGGGCCGCGTTATAAGAATACTGGGCCCACATCAAAGATGTAATGGCCTCCGCAGGGTCGATGTCCTCAATACTGACCACCTGCTCGTTGTAGGAATCATCCAAAGATTCCAGTCGGGTCTGGTTGGTTTTCACAAACTGGCTCTCTACATTGTGCTCCATCCACTTGGCATGCAGCTCTTCCAGACCGTCCGTCATCTTCCCCCACATACGCTCCGCATCAATGCCGTCCTGCTCGCTGGCCCAGTGGCCGTCCTCCGGGTCACAGCGGGAAAGAATATTGCCAATTTCGTTCATGAGCGCGATAATATTTTCTGGGTCGCCGTCCTCGTCCACGCCGCCGCCCAGGAAATGGATGCCGTTCAAAGCAGTATTAAAGCCGCTGGAACTGATAAAGTCCCCATTATTGTCCTCTTTCATGCCCATGCCCAGGTCCACATAGGTGGTTTCCTTTAGGGTGTCCATCAGCTTCTTATACTCCGGGTTCTCTATCATTGTGGGCGGATCAGTAGGCGGATTCACATTTGGATCCTCAATCTCCGGCGGCACATCCACCTTCATGCCTCTATAAAGCAGCGACCGGGTACCGTCCGCGTTCTCCTGCCAGCTAAAGGGCACTGTGTCGCCGTCCGCGCCAGAGAACACAAAGCGCCCGCCGTACTGGGCGTTCATGGTGTGCAGCACCGCGTCCGCCGCCCCCTGAATGGTGGAGCCCAGGGCCTGGCGCCCGCCGGCGTCCGGTTCGTTAAAAGCCACAATGGTAGAGTAGTTGGCCAGCTTGTGGCCTAGGTCGTCATAGGTTTTGTTCAGGCAGTCCCAAGCCTGCTGAAATTTGTGGGTCACGTGGGTGCTGTTGGCCAGCTGGTTCTCCACGTTCCAACGGTCGTGGCGCAACTGAAAGGCCAGGCTGGCCTTGGCCGGATTTTCAGCATAGGAGTTAAAGTTCCGCTCTGTGGTCACCTTTTCCGTAGCGTTGGCCAGGTGCCGGTAGGAGCGCTGTAGGCCAGACTTGTAGCTCTTCATCAAACCGCCGGTTGTAACACGTCTTACCATATCGTATCACTTCTTTCTATAAGTTATATGCTATCTTCCGGCAACGCCGGTGCCATTGATCAATTTTTCCAAAATCTCGTCCAGGGTGGTGAGCAAACGGCAGGCTGCGGAATAGGATTTCTGGTACTGCATCATATTCACGGCCTCGTCGTTCAGGTCTACGCCCGCCACAGAATCCCGGCTGATTTCCAACTCTTCGGCCGCCACAATGAAGTTGTCCAGCACCTCAATGGTAGACTTACTGTCATTGCCCAAAACGCCGTTAATGTACCCCAGCATCCCGTTGAAAGTTCCGGTAAAATAGTCTCCCGTGGCGGCGTCGGGGTCCGTATCCTGGGCGTTATAGGTCAGGTCTTTGTTCATGAGGGTAATCAAGTGGACAATATTATCATTGGCAGAGGAATTTGTGTTGTTGGGGTCTTTACTCTGCTGGATGTGAATCTTGCCATGGGCCCAGTCCGTGGCAATGGAGATATTGCTGGCGTTAATGGGCGTACCATCCGCCTCTGCGGTATCATTGCTATCGCCCCGCACACTAAACAAGGGCCCGCCACCAGCGTCCATATTCGCCTTGTTAAACATGGTAGCAAACTTATTGGCCAGGGCGTCCAGGGCCTTTTGATAGAAGGGGATGCCCCGCTTGGTAGCGGCCTTGGGGTCTCCGTCCTTTGCGGGGTCCCGCTGGTCCGCGGTGGAAAACTCGCCCTGGCGGGTAAGCATCTCGCGAATGGCCTGGATGGAACCCCCAGACAGGTCCATTTCGCCCAGCTTTTCCACCTTCGAGCCATTGCTCCACTCCGGAATGGTCTCGCCCCGGCGGTCGGTGAGCGCGGAAATTTGCAGCCGCAGGGCCGGGTCGTCGATCATGACAGGCTTACCGTCAGCGCCTATCACATCTTGCATTACCGGCTTCCCGTTGGCATCCACTTTGCCCACCATGACCGGCGTTACGCCGTCGGCCTCAAACTTTAGGCTGCCATCCTCGTTCTTGGCCTGCTCCATTACCTGCTCTTGCGCTACAACTTGCTGCAGCGAAAGCTTTCCGCTGTAGTTGCCGTCCACCAGCACCTTGTCGCTCATGCCCGCGATGGTAATGGTCAGCTTTTCCACATACATGCCCGCGCCAATGGGCTCATCGGAATATTTCACATCAATGGGAAGGTACTGGCTCAACTCGTCAATCAGCAGGTTCCGCTCGTCCCGCAGCTCCAGGGCCTGGTTGCCCCGCTCGCCAATCAGGCCCTCCTGGCGCTGGGCCTGGGTGATGGCTCCGTTGGCAATCTCCGCTTTCTTAATAGACTCGTTCAGCTCGCGGATGCTGGTAAGGATATTGTTCACCCGGGAAATGTCCTGGGTGAAGGTTTTCATGGTGTTGGTCTCCAGGGTCTTTAGCTGGCCGGCATAGGTGTTGAACCACCCGGCCAGGGCCTTGCAGGACTCACGAACCATGGCGTCATAGTCATCCTGGCCGGCGTGCTCGGTGTTCATGTTTTGCAGCTGTTCCAGAATGTCGTTGAGCTGGGCCTCGATGACGCCGTTGTCCTCGTTGCCCTTGCCTACCTCGTCGAAAATGCGGTTTAAATCCTCCAAAACCGAAAGCTTGGCGTCGTTAAAGCCCACGTTTCCCAGCTCGTTGCGGTAGCGGATGTCCAGGTATGGGTCCCGCAGCTGGCTCACCCCTGTGGTCAGGGTGCCGCTGCCCACCCGCACGTCAAACTGCGAAGCGTATTTGTCCGCGCCGCCAATGTACAGCGCCTTCTGCTTCAGCGCCTGGCGGGTATAGCCCACGGTATTGATATTGGAAATATTGTTGCCTGTGACCTCCAGGGCCTTTTGCGAGGCCATAATGCCCAGCCGCGCCATGGTAAAGCCGCTGAAGGTAGAAATTGTACTCATAAGGTAAGAGCCCTCCCATCTATAGTGAAAATTTGTGTTTTCTTGG
>JAAWSH010000059.1 GCA_022801475.1 Acutalibacter sp.
GTCCCGGGGGCGGGTGGGTTGGGATGGGGCCTGAGACCGCGGGGACGGCTGAGGCGGAGCGGAAGGTACATCCGGGCGCTGGGCCGGGCGTACAGCCGGCGGCATTTCCTGGGGCCGCATCCGCTGGGGAGGCTGCGCCATCTCGTCGGGTAAGTCAAACTCCTCGGTGTACATAGAGCTGGGAGCAGGGGCCAAAGGCAAAGGATCGGGCCGCGGCTGTCCAGACGATGGGAACTGCTGGGGAATCTCGAACTCCTCGGTATACAAGTTTCCATTCACAGGCACCGAAAGAGCCTCGGGCTCGGGCCTATGCAGAGTGGGCTGGGGCTCCAGGCCATATCCGTCTGTGTGGCCAGAAGCGCCGGCGGGGCGGCTGGGCTGCACCGGCCGGGGGCGCACGGGCTGGCGGATTTCCGCGTGCTGGATCTCCTCAAAAATTTCGTCCCGATCTCCGGCGTTTTGGCGGCCGCGCACAATAAATACCACTAAGACCACCAGACCCAGAACCCCTACGCCGATACATCCGGCGCCGCTGTAGAACAGCACAATGGACATGGAGTTGTTCCGCTGGTTCACCCGGGCAAAGGTGACGTAGTTGGGCTCTAGGGGAGCGCTGGCGTCCACCTGGCCGGAGCTGGAGCTGTTGGGATTGGGCGTAGCGCTGCTTGTGCCCAGAGAGGGATGCAAAATCGTACTGCCCGCGCTGCCGGGAATCCGGGGCCGGGATGAGATGGTACCGCCGGTATTGCCCGTACTGCCAGTACTGCCCGTGCTCCCGGAGCTGCCTCCGGAATGGTTATTGTCCGGCTCTACATAACCGGGGTCACTGCTCTCGTTGGGATCGCTGGAAACAGGATCGTCGTCTTCCGGCTGGCTGGAGCCTGGGTCGTCTGTGGGCGGAGGAGTGGGGTCGCCGCCCTGGCTGGGGTCGCTGGAAACAGGATCGTCACCCCCCGGTTGACTAGAGCCTGGATCGTCGGTAGGGGGCGGCTCGTCGGTGGGGGGAGGGGAGGGGTCGTCCGTTGGGGGAGGATCATCTGAAGGCGACGGCTCCACCGGATCGGTGGGGGGCTCCCCTTCGCCGTCGCCATTGGTCTCTCCGTCAATAAAGGGAACATCGCCGTCCTCGGCGGCCGCCGGCAGGGCCAGCGCGGGCATGACGGCGGCGAAGAGAACCAGCAAGGTCAATAGCAGGGCCCAAAAGCGTTTTTGCTTCATAAAAAGCCTCCGTTTTTCTGGGAATGTGATGAAATGATAGACTTATTATAACTCATAATGGGGGGAATATCAAGGGAAGGGAAAATTAGGGCATGTCTTAAAACGCTCCCAGCTTCTCGCCGATATACCGCTCCAGCCCCTCCATGGGCACCCGCTCTTGCGCCATGCTGTCCCGTTCCCGCACAGTCACCTGGCCGTCGCCGGCTTTTTCGCTGTCGCCTACGGTGTCGAAGTCCACGGTCACGCACAGGGGCGTGCCAATCTCGTCCTCCCGGCGGTAGCGCTTGCCGATGGAACCGGTCTCGTCAAAGTCGGTCATAAAGTGGCGGGAGAGCTTTTCCGCCAGCTCCCGGGCCGGGGCAGACAGCTTTTTGGAAAGGGGCAGCACCGCCGCCTTGTAGGGGGCAATGGCGGGAGACAGGTGCAGCACCACCCGGCTGTCGTTTTTCACCTGGTCCAAAACCTCCACGTCGTAGGCCTCGCACAACAGGGCCAGCACCGTGCGGTCCAGGCCGTAGGTGGACTCAATGATATAGGGAATGAACTTCTCGTTGGTTTCAGGGTCCAGATAGTCCATCTTCTGACCGCTGTATTCCTGGTGGCGGCTAAGGTCGAAGTTGGTGCGGTTGTGGGTGCCGTTAATCTCTCCCCAGCCAAAGGGGAACAGGTACTCGATGTCGCAGGCGGCCTTGGCGTAGTGGGCCAGCTTCTCATGGTCGTGGAAGCGCAGCTTTTCGGCGGGCAGGCCCAGGTCCTCAAAGTACTTTTTGCCATACTCCTTAAAATAGGTATACAGCTCCTCGTCAGTGCCCTCTTTGCAGAAGGTCTGGAACTCCATCTGCTCGAACTCAATGGTGCGGAAGGTAAAGTTGCCCGGGGTGATCTCGTTGCGGAAGGCTTTGCCGATCTGGCCAATGGAGAAGGGCAGCTTGGCCCGCATGGTGCGCTGGACATTGAGGAAGTTCACGTACTCGCCCTGGGCGTTTTCAGGCCGCAGATAGATAATGGACTTGTTATCCGCGGTGACGCCCCGGTAGGTCTGGAACATGAGGTTGAATTCCCGAATATCCGTAAAGTTGTGTTTGCCGCAGTTGGGGCAGGGGATGTGGTGGTCCTTGATATACTGGAACATCTCCTCCTTAGTCATGCCGTCGGCGTGGGCGTCGGGACTGAAGTCATCTATAAGGTTGTCGGCCCGGTGGCGCATTTTACACTCTTTGCAGTCCAGCAGCGGGTCCGAGAAGCTCTGCACATGGCCGCTGGCCTCCCACACCCGGGGGTGCATCAGAATGTCGGCGTCCACTTCAAAGGAGTTGTGCCGCTCCTGAATAAAACGCTTGCGCCAGGTGTCCTTTACGTTGTTTTTCAGCCGGGCGCCTAGGGGGCCGTAGTCCCAGGTGTTGGCCAAGCCCCCGTATATCTCGCTGCCGGGGAAGATAAAGCCCCGGGTCTTGCAGAGGCTTACGATCATATCCATGGTTTTTTCACTTTGCCGCATAGTAGATTCATTCCTTTCTCTCTTCTTGCTGTCATTTTACCAAATTCAAAGAAAGTTTGCAAGAAAAACCGCCGGGGTTTTCATTTTTTTAGCCGTCCTCCGGCCGGACGGGCGGTTGACAAAGGGCCACAAAATGATATAATAAAAACGCCCCCTTTATGGGGCGGGCGTTGGACGCATAACTAAGGTGGTTGGGCCGCTCCCTTGCGAAAGAGGAGAAAGCGGAGGTTTGTTTCTTTTCCCTAATAAAAGCGTGTTGACCGTCCGGACGCTGCCCGGGCGGTCAGTAGTTCTTAAAACACTGATTTTTTAAACCAGGGCCGTCCGCTATGGGACCAGCGCTCTTATTATGATAGTATATTATACCTCCCCGGCGAAAATATCAAGGGCGGTGTCTCAACAGGCGTGTCCACACGCGTTGTTTTGCCAGCAAGCCTCCAAAGGCGGAACAGTAAAAGCTCCGGCCGCATTTTCAAAGGTTGTGGGGCTTTAGGGGGCGGCAGGAAGAGCAAAGCTCTGCTTTTCCTGCCCGGCGCGAGGAAGCTCCCCGGTTCCTTGGCAAAGCCAGGGAATGGGACGGTTCTGACCTGGCCGGGTCCAGCCGGTTTCATGGGCAGACGAGACCAGCGGAGACTCAGGGCCCAAGAGTTGGCTTTGCCTGCTCTCCGCCGCCGGAGGCCATTGGCTGCTTTATAGCAAAATATCGTAATTCAATACTCTCTTTTGGATACGCCCATCTCAACAGCGAGGAGTTTTTCCCCATGGATAAATCGAAGATCCGTAATTTCAGTATTGTCGCCCACATTGACCACGGCAAAAGTACCTTGGCCGACCGCATTTTGGAGCAGACCAAGGCGGTCCCCCTGCGGGAAATGGAAAACCAGCTTTTGGATAACATGGACCTGGAGCGGGAGCGGGGCATCACCATCAAGGCCCACGCCGTTACCCTGGTGTATACCGCTCGGGACGGGGAGGACTATGTGTTCAACCTCATCGACACCCCCGGGCACGTTGACTTTAACTACGAGGTCTCCCGGTCCCTGGCCGCCTGCGAGGGGGCCGTGCTGGTGGTGGACGCCTCCCAGGGCATTGAGGCCCAGACTCTGGCCAACACCTATCTGGCCGTGGACGCGGGCCTGGAGATTGTGCCAGTGGTGAACAAGATCGACCTGATCAGCGCGGACCCGGACCGGGCCTGCCATGAAATTGAGGATATTATCGGCATTCCGGCCATGGACGCCCCCCGCATCTCCGCTAAAAATGGAATTAACATCGATGAGGTGATGGAGCGCGTGGTCAGCGACATCCCTGCCCCGCAGGGGGACGAGAGCGCGCCTTTGCGGGCCCTGATTTTCGACTCCTATTATGATTCCTACCGGGGGGTTATTGTCTACGTGCGCATTAAAGATGGCTGTGTCCGCCCAGGAAACACCATCCGCATGATGGCTACCGGCGGGGAGTTTCAGGTGGTGGAGTGCGGCTTTCTTCGGGCCACCTCCCTGGAGCCGGCAGAGGCCCTTTACGCCGGAGAGGTGGGCTATATCGCGGCCTCTATTAAGGATGTGCGCCAGGCCCGGGTGGGCGATACTGTGACCCTGGCGGAAAACCCGGCTGCGGAGCCGCTGCCTGGCTACCGGGCGGTGCAGCCCATGGTATTCTGCGGCATTTACCCTGCCGACGGGGCCCACTACACGGACCTGCGGGACGCTTTGGAAAAGCTACAGCTTAACGACGCCTCCCTGACTTTCGAGCCGGAGACCTCGGTGGCCCTGGGCTTTGGGTTCCGATGCGGCTTCTTGGGGCTTCTGCATATGGAGATTATCCAGGAGCGTCTGGAGCGGGAGTATAACCTGGATTTGATTACCACAGCCCCCAGCGTGGTGTACAAGATCACAAAGACCAACGGCGAGACCCTCTCCATTGACAACCCCACCAACTACCCGGACCCTGCCACCATCCAGAGCGCGGAGGAGCCCATTAGCAATGCCCATATTTATTCCCCCGCCGAGTACGTGGGCAACATTATGGAGCTGTGCCAGGAGCGCCGGGGCGTGTTTATGGACATGAAATACATTGATACCGACCGGGTGGATATCCACTACGAGCTGCCCCTTAATGAGATCATCTACGACTTCTTCGACGCGTTAAAGTCCCGCACCCGGGGCTACGCCAGCTTCGACTACGAGCTGCTGGGCTACCGGCCCTCTCAGCTGGTGAAGCTGGACATCCTCTTAAACGGCGAGATGGTGGACGCCCTCAGCTTTATTCTGCATACAGAAAAGGCCTACCCCCGGGCCCGGAAGATGACCGAGAAGCTGAAGGAGAAGATTCCCCGCCAGCTGTTCGAGGTGCCCATCCAGGCCTGCGTGGGGGGCAAGATCATTGCCCGGGAAACCGTAAAAGCCCTGCGCAAGGACGTGCTGGCCAAGTGCTACGGCGGGGACATCACCCGCAAGAAAAAGCTGCTGGAAAAGCAGAAGGAGGGCAAAAAGCGCATGCGCCAGCTGGGCACCGTAGAGGTGCCCCAAGAGGCCTTTATGGCTGTGCTGAAGCTGGACGAGTAAAGGAGGCGCCAGAGTTCATGGAGAAACCATTCGCCAGCCTGGAGCAGCGGGTGGCCGCCGGGTACCTGGCCATGCTGCCGGCCTTTGTGCCCCTAGAGAACCGCCAGGTCCATGAAGCGGGGCAGCGGGAATTTTATGAGCTGATGGGGGCCCTCTTCCGGCTGCTGGCGGAGGAGCCGGAGCTGCTGTTCCCCACCCTGCACCCGGACGACGCCTTTCCCACCCGCTATAAGAAAGAATATGGAAAGCCCCAGCTGCAAGCCAATCTCTCTAAAGCGGAGCGGGCCGTTAAGGGTCTGCTGGGCAATCTGTTCCTTCTGGGCCAAGGGCGAGAGGTGAAGCTGAACTGGAGGGAGCGGAAGATCTTGGACCGGCTGGGGGCCGGCGGCGGGGCTTTGCCCGAGGCCTGGACCTGGATGGCCCGCCGTCCCGGCGCGGACCCGGTGGCTTTTGCCTACTGCCTGTTTGACCCGGACCACGTATACACCCGGGGAGTTTTCGCGCCCCTGCTGGGGGAAGAGCCTTTCCAGCGGCTGGAGGGCTGGATGCTCTCTCAGGGCTACCGGGCCTATGATATGTACAACGCCAAGTGGCCGGACTACCGGCTCTCCCTCCGCTACGCCAACCCGGCCTGGGGCCCGGAGCGGCCCAGTATCGGCAACGAGTACAAGGTGATGCACACTGGCGTCTCGGCGGAATACGACGCCCATGTAGCCAGCCCGGCCTCCCTGGGGGTGTGCGTTCCCCGCGGGCTAAAGCTCTTCCTCCAGCACTTTGGGGAGATGGCCCCCCAAGTGCGGGAGCTGGTGCTGGAGCGCACTAAGCGCTGCGACGGCTGCCGGTACTGCGTGCAGACTGACAAGTCCGGCGTCCGGCCCCTGGCCTGCCTCTTGGTGGAGGGGGAAGAGCTTTGCCCCTACTATCCCGGCTATGCCTACCGCTGGCCGGGCCTCTCGCAGGAGCTGGTGGACCGCCTCACCGGGTTTTTAGATTTTATGGACGGCTTTGCGCCGGACCGGTCCGCATCAGAATAAGAACCCGTATACACAACCTGTAAACACCGGATGAGCGGGGGTATGAATACGGGTTCTCTAAAAACGCCGCCCTATGGGGCTCAAAGGAGACCGCCATGATAGAACTTATCACCCCCCGCCTGCGCCTGCGGGACTATGTTCCCGCCGACGAAGAGGCCTATTACCAGCTGAAAAGCTGCCCTAAGACCATGTACTACCTGCAAGACATCATGCTTCACAGCCGGGAGGAGGCCCGAGAGGACTTTGCCCAGGTGCTGGCCGACGCAAAGCGCCCGGACCGTACCTTTTACTTTCTGCGGGCCGAGCTTCAAGAGAACGGCTGCCAGGTGGGGAGTATCGGCTATACGGTACAGGACCGCACGCCGGTGGGAAAGCTGGTCCACGCGGGATACTTTTACCTGCCGGAGTTTTGGGGCCGGGGCTATGGCGCCGAGGCTCTGGCAGAGTTGCTGCGCTTTGCCTTCCACGAGGACGGGGTATATCGGTTTTCCACCGGGTGCCTGGCGGAGAACGTAGGCTCCCGGCGGGTGATGGAGAAGTGCGGGCTCATCCGGGAGGCGGAAAAGCCCGGCTGGCTGTGGCACGACGGTCAAATGAAAACTCGTCTGGAGTACCGGCTGCTGCGCCGGGAGTATGAAGAATGTCATGGCGCGGTGGGGTAAGAATCTGACCCAGCCGGACCGGCGGCCAAGCTCCTTTGCGCCAGAGGCCGTTCTATATGACCACGCGTTTTCTTTTTGCCAAGGGCAGTAATCATTGATAAGGATAACATATTTTCCCCCTTCCCTTATCACAATATATATTGACAGGTCAATTAAAATGCTATTATAATGGAAAAGAGGTTTATCATGTTCGCGATTGCAATTGACGGGCCGGCCGGCGCGGGAAAATCCAGCGTGGCAAAGGCTGCCGCCCAGCGGCTGGGCTTTACCTATGTGGATACTGGCGCCATGTACCGGGCCTTGGCCTTGTTTATGCTGGAAAACGGCGTAAACCTGGAGGACCCCCAGGCCGTGACAGCCCGCCTGCCAGAGGCAAAGGTTACGCTGGCCTATGGAGAAAAGGGGCAGCGCACCCTGCTTAACGGCCGGGATGTTTCCCAGGCCATCCGCACCCAAGAGGTCTCCATGGCCACTTCCCGCTGGGTGTCCCATATCCCCCAGGTGCGGCGCTTCCTGCTGGACCTGCAAAGGGACCTGGCCCAGAGGGCCCATGTGGTGATGGACGGCCGGGACATTGGCACCGCTATTTTGCCCGGGGCCCAGCTGAAGGTGTTCCTTACCGCTTCGCCAGAGGAGCGGGCCCGGCGGCGGACCCGCCAGCTGGAGGAGGCCGGGTCTCCGGCGGACTTTGGGCAGGTGCTGGCAGAGGTGGTCCAGCGGGACAGGCAGGACCAAGAGCAGCTGGGCCAGCGTCCGGCGGACGGCGTGACCCTGGACACCACGGGGCTAAGTTTTGAGCAGGTGGTGGACCAGCTGGTGGCCCTGGCCCAAGAGCGAATGAAAAAAGATGTGGGGTGACAAAGTGGCAAAAAAACGGAGCGCCAAACAGAGGCCGGCACGGCGAAAGAGCCCGCTGTACGCTTTGGGGCAGGTGATATTGGCGCTTTACTATTATCCGGTGTTCCGCCTAAAGGTGGTGGGCCGGGAGAATATGCCCAAAACCGGCCCCGTGCTGCTGTGCTGCAACCATATGGTAAAGCGGGACCCAGTGACCCTGGGGGTTTCCCTGTGGCGGCAGGTGTACTATATGGCCAAAGAAGAGCTGTTCCGCGGCAAATTCCTGGGGGGACTGCTGCGGGGGCTGGGGGCTTTTCCAGTGCGCAGGGGAAGCGGCGGGGCGGACGCCCTGGCCGACGCCTACCGTCTGCTGGATGAAAACGCCGTGGTGGGGGTGTTTATTGAGGGCACCCGCTCTAAAGACGGACTGCTGCAAAAGCCTAAGACGGGCGCGGCTCTTTTGGCCTATCGGACCAAGGCCACCGTGGTGCCGGTGTGCATTACAGCGGAGGACGGCAAGCTGCCCAGGATGTTCAAACGAACCATTGTGAATTTTGGCAAGCCTATCCCAGCGGAGCGGTTGAACATTCCCGATGATTCCAGTATGCAGCTGCGAAAGGCCAGCCGGAAGATTATGAACGAGATTATTGGCCTGCGGGAAGAGACCCTAAAGAGCCTGGGCCTACCCTCGCAGCTGCCGGAAGGGGCTGAAAAGCTGTGACGGTCCATTTGGCGAAAAGCGCTGGCTTTTGCTTTGGGGCCAAACGGGCCGTGGATATGGTCTACGACCTATTGGAAAAGGGGAAAAAGCCGGTGACCCTGGGGGCC
>JAAWSH010000060.1 GCA_022801475.1 Acutalibacter sp.
GCCCAGACCAAGGTGACCCTAGACAACCTCTTTGAGCAGATGAAAGAGGGCGAGATGAAGGAGCTGAAGATCATCGTCAAGGCGGACGTGCAGGGGTCGGTAGAGGCAGTGCGGCAGTCCTTGGAAAAGCTCTCCAACGACGAGGTGCGGGTGCACATCATCCATGGGGCGGTAGGCGCGGTGAGCGAAAGCGACGTGATGCTGGCCAACGCGTCCAATGCCATTATCGTGGGCTTCAATGTGCGGCCCGACCCGGTGGCCGAAGAAAACGCCAAGCGGGATGGGGTGGATATGCGGCTGTACCGGATTATCTACGACTGCATTGAGGAGATTGAGAACGCCATGAAGGGTATGCTGGCGCCCAAGTACCGGGAGGTGGCTCTGGGCCGTGCTGAGTGCCGGGAGACCTACAAGATCAGCAATGTGGGCATGGTCATCGGCGGCCACGTGGTCAACGGAAAGATTACCCGAAACGCCCAGGTGCGGGTGGTGCGGGACGGCATCATTGTGGCGGACGACAAGATCGCCTCTCTGCGGCGGTTTAAGGACGACGTAAAAGAGGTGGCCGACGGCTATGACTGCGGCATTACCCTGGAGCGTTTCTCGGACATCAAGCAAGGGGACGTTTTGGAGGCCTATGAGATGGAGGAGTATAGGGACTAAGAGAGCCTAGAGCTATAGGCAAAAGGCGGGAACCGGGCTCTTTTCTTGGCCCAAGGGGGAGATGCTTATCTGGGGCACATTGCCGCAGAGAAAGACTTCATGGGCTGGGCCTATGTGGAGGCCCTGGAAGTGGCCGCCAGCCAACGGGACAGGGGAACGGGCACAGCGCTGGGGCTATCCGCTGGGCAAAGGAACGGGACCTAGCGGGGCTGCGGCAGGAGACCCAAGACAACAACCTGATGGCCTGCCGGTTTTACCTAAAACAGGGATTTCAGGTGGGCGGGGTGAACTATCTGCGTTACCATACTCTGCCCGCCCCCAAAAATCAGGAGGCCGCTGTTTTCTTCTACCTGTTGTTTTAAGGAGGATATTATGCCCACACACAAACTAGGACGCATTACAGAGGACGTGAGCCGGGAGCTTTCCGCCATTGTCCGTGAACTAAAAGACCCCCGGATTACCGGCTGTCTGCTCAGCGTGGTGCGGGTGGAAGTGACCAACGACCTGTCTTACTGCACAGCCTATGTGAGCACCGTGGAGGGCCTGGAGCGCTCCAAAGAGGCTGTGCGGGGGCTGAAGTCGGCCTCGGGGTATATTCGCCGGGAGCTGGGCCACAGGCTGAAGCTGCGCCACGTACCAGAGATGATCTTTAAGGCCACCGACTCCATTGAGTATGGCGCCAGTATCTCCAAGCTGCTGAACGACCTGGACATTCCAGAGGCAGAGGAAGAATTACCAGAGGAGGAAAGCCGCCATGGAGACAATTTTGACGTTGACTGAAGCGGCCAGCCGGCTGGCTGCCTGGGACGATATTTTGGTGGTCTGCCACGCGAACCCGGACGGGGACGCCCTGGGCTCCATGTCCGGGCTGGTGCGGGGGCTGCGGGCCCTGGGTAAAAGGGCGGACTGGTACTGCCCGGACCAGGTCCCGGAACCATTCGTCTACCTTTTCCGGGGCTTGGAAAACAGCGGGCTGGTTCCTGTCCACACTGTTACAGTGGATGTGGCGGACAGCAAGCTGCTGGGCCCTGGAGAGGGGCGTTTTGCCGGAAAAGTGGAACTAGCCATTGACCACCACAGCACCCATAGGCCCTTTGCCAAGGAACGCTGGGTAAGCGCAGCGGCGGCTACGGCAGAGATGGTCTGGCTGCTGTTAAAGGAGTTGGCGGTGACTCCGGATGCTGCCATGGCCAGCTGTCTTTATACAGGTATGGCCACTGACACAGGCTGTTTCCGCTACCGCAACGTAACCCCCCAGACCCTGCGGCTGGCGGCGGAGGCCCTGGAGGCTGGGGCCAGTGCTGGAGATATTAACCAAAAGTTGTTTGAGACCAAGACCCTGGCTTATTTCCGGGCCGAGCGGCGGATATTGGAGGACATGGAGCTGTTCTGCGGGGGAAAGGCTGCCATGGTGCTGCTGCCCCAGTCTTTCTATGCCGAGACCGGCGCGCGGGAGGACGAGGCGGAAGCCGCTGTGGGCCAGCTCCGGCAGATTGAAGGGGTGCTGCTGGGGATCACCGTAAAGGAGAAGCCGGATGGCGGCATCAAGGGCTCTCTGCGGGCCAACCCTCCGGTCAATGCCGCCGCGATCTGCGAGAGGCTGGGGGGCGGAGGCCACGCCGGGGCGGCGGGATGTACCCTGGAGGGGATGTCCATAGCAGAGGCGGCGGAGAAAATGAGAGCCGCTTGTGAACAATATTTTGCGGAGATAGGATGTATCTGACCCAATATGAATGGCGTAATCATATTAGATAAGCCCAAGGGATTTACCTCTTTCGATGCGGTGGCGGTAGTACGGGGGCTTAGTAAAGAGAAAAAGATTGGCCACACCGGCACCCTGGACCCTATGGCCACCGGGGTGCTTCCCCTTTTGCTGGGCCGTGCGGCCAAAGCCGCCAGCCTGCTGCCGGACACGGACAAGGAATATTTAGCCCAGTTCCAGCTGGGGCGGCGCTTTGACACAGGGGATGTGACCGGCGCCCTGGTGGAACAGAACCAGGCCCCTGTGGACAGAAACGCCCTGGAAGGGGCTATGGCGGGATTCTTAGGGGAGATTGACCAGCTGCCGCCCATGTACTCGGCAGTGTCCGTAAACGGCCAGCGGCTATATAAGCTGGCCCGCCAGGGCCTTACGGTAGAGCGCCCAGCCCGGCGGGTAAACATCTCCCTGCTGCGGCTGGAGGCCTACGACCCCGCAAGCCGCCAGGGAACCCTAAGGGTGGCGTGCTCGAAAGGCACGTACATACGGGTGCTCATCGAGGATATTGCCGCCGCTGCCGGAACCTGTGGTACCATGGTGGGGCTGCGGCGGGTGCGGGCCTGCGGCTTTTCCGAGGCAGACGCGGTAAGCCTGGACCAGCTGCGCCAGATGGCCGGGGCCGGACGACTGGAAGAAGCGCTGCGCCCGGTGGACGGGCTGTTCCAGGCGTACAGGCGGGTCATGGTAAGCGGAGTGCAAGGGACGCGCTTTTTAAATGGAGGAGCTCTGGCCCTGGACCGGCTGCGGCTGGCCGGGGGTACGCCAGAGGCCGGGGAGCGCATGCAAGTCTATGAGCCCGGGGGAGCGTTCCTGGGCCTGGGAGAGGCAGACCCGGCGGCGGGAGAGCTGAAGGTGCTGAAACTTTTTAAAGTGGCCCAATAGATTCAAGGCAAAAAAGAGAGACACATTGTGTGGTCCAGGTGCGGGGAATGTCCCGAGCCTTTACCCTCATGTGAAAAAAGGAGGCGCCAGCATGGAATGGATCGCAAATTTTGACATGCCGCCCCAGCCGCCGTGCAGCTTGGCGCTGGGAGGCTTTGACGGACTACACCGGGGACATATGGCGGTGATTCAAGCCGCGCTGGAGGGCCCGGACCAGCCAGCTGTGTTCACCTTTTCCGCGCCGCCTTCCGGCGAGGCTATGGTATTGACCGCCGCGGATAAAAAAGAGCTGTTGGCCGCCGCCGGGGTGGAGTGGGTGTACTCGGCGGAGTTTTCGGCTTTGAAAACCATGGATGCCGCCAGTTTTGTGGAAACCCTGCTCTTTGAAAAAATAAACGCCCGACGGCTCTGCTGCGGAGAGGACTTCCGCTTTGGCCGGGGCGCGATGGGGGACGTCGAGCTGCTGCGAGAGCTCTGTCAAAAGCATGGCATGGGCCTGACCGTGCTGCCTCCTGTAAACGAGGATGGGGAAAAGATCAGCTCCAGCCGGATTCGCCGGGCAGTAGAGGGGGGAGACATCCCCACAGCCAACCGGCTGCTGGGCCGGCCCTTTGGCTTTCAGCTGGAGGTGATCCATGGGAACCACATCGGTACAGGGCTGGGCACACCCACCATCAACCAGGCGCTGCCAGAGAACTTTGTGCGGCCCCGGTTTGGGGTGTACGCGGCCTGGTGCCTGGTGGAGGGGAGCCCGTATTTTGGTGTGTGCAATATTGGGGTAAAACCCACCGTGGGCTCGGACCGGGTGTTGGCCGAGACCTGGATGCCGGCGTTTTCCGGGGATCTATACGGCCGCATGGTGCGGCTGCTCCTGGTGGAGTTTATCCGGCCAGAGCGCAAGTTCGAATCTTTGGACCAGCTGAAGGAAGAGATCCGGCAGAATGCCCGGCAAGCAGAGGAAATCACCCGGCGGCAGGACATTGGAACATTTGGACTAAGCGCCGCTGGCGGCTGAGAAACAGGCCGCAACCTTTTCATGAAAGTCTGGCAGGGCCCTTTTTAGGGAGACGGGCCGGCCCGCGGAATTCAGAAAGCAGTGGGTGGTCCAGCCGTCGCAGCGGGGCTGGCCAGTGGCCTGGTCCCGGACCTGGTAGTGAAAGGCAATGCGGGTGCGGGTGTAGCTTTCGATCTGTGTAAGAATTTCTACCGTGTCGCCAAAACGGCACATGGCATGATAATTGGCCTGGGCGCTAAGCACCGGGCTGAGGATACCGGCGGCTTCCAGGGTTTCGTAAGGGAAGCCGCTTTCGCGCATAAAATGGACTCTTGCCTCCTCAAACCAGCGGATGTAGTTGGAGTGGTGGACACAGTCCATACGGTCGGTCTCATAGTAGTGGACCGGGCGGGTGTAAGTGACAGTGGACATAAGATTACCAGCTTTCTAAAAAATATGGGAGTTTACGGGAGAATCGCGGCAGGGTTCTGTGGACCGCTGGAGCAGAAGAAGTCCAGAGGAGCTTGTTCCCTAGCGGGGTGTGGGACAGAATCCCATGCTCGGGACCTTAAAAGGCAGTGCGAGCCAAGAAAAAGCGGGGCCACAAGGGGAAGAGGCATCCCAGGCTTGCCAACAGCCCTTTTATTAAGGTCCCGCCTGCCCGCATAGGAGCGGCTCTGCTCCATATATTTATAGGGGGACATCCCTCCCCCGGCGGGATGGAGTTATATTGTAACATAATTGTGAAGAAAACGCCAGAGCGCCCAAGATATAGTTTGATGAGGGCGCGAAAGGATACACATAGTAGATTTAACTATAAAATTAAAGATAAAGCACCATATATTGTATTCGGTCTATGTGTTGATTTTTAGGTCGAAAGATGGTATCATTTTTAAGGCAATACTGCGTAATTCTATGTGCCGTATTGTACCCGTAGGTTTTTCGTCAGAGTGTACAAGAATTACTTTGTAACTCTATTGAGTGCAGTCAATCAGACCAGTGAGGGGTCTTAGGATCAGGAAACGGAACGCTTGTGCGCAATAGCTGAAGCTATAAGCTGGAACGAAAAATGTACAAGCAAGACAGCGCTTAAGGTTAAGGCGTTAGCCGTAAATTGTACGGTGCTGCCTTATGAGTCATGGAGAAAGGAAGTACCCAGAACATGAAGATAGGCTTGGACGTAGGTTCCACCACATTAAAATGTGTGGTTTACGACGGGGACGCCCCTGTTTTTCAAGAATATGAGCGGCACTTTTCCCAAATAGCGGAAAAGGCATCGGATATGTTGGGCCGGGTGGCGGCGCGCTTTCCCGGAGAAACCAGCGCCGGACTTTGTGTTTCGGGCTCGGCGGGCATGGGTCTGGCAGAGGACCTGGGCATTCCCTTTGTCCAGGAGGTGTACGCCACCCGCACCGCTGTGAAAAAATATCTGCCGGATACAGACGTGGTCATTGAGCTGGGGGGCGAGGACGCTAAGATTCTGTTTCTCTCCGGCTCCATGGAGGTGCGTATGAACGGCTCCTGCGCGGGAGGCACCGGGGCCTTTATCGACCAGATGGCCACCCTGCTGGATATTTCTCCCACCGAGATGGACCAGATTGCCGCCGGTAGCACCCGCAGCTACAGCATCGCCTCCCGGTGCGGGGTGTTCGCAAAGTCGGACATCCAGGCCCTTTTGAACCAGGGGGCCCAGAAGGATGACATCGCTGCCAGCATCTTTACCGCTGTGGTGAATCAGACCGTGGCGGGCCTGGCCCAGGGACGGGAGATTACTGGCCAGGTGGTGTACCTGGGTGGGCCTCTGACCTTCTTCCCCCAGCTGCGAAAGGCCTTTGACAGCATTTTGGGAGTCGGGGGCATCTGCCCTGAAAACTCGCTGTACTATGTGGCAACCGGCGCGGCCCTGGACCCTTCTTCGGAGGAATTCGACCTGGGGGAGATCACCGGGAAGATCAAAAACTACAGCTCCAGCCGCCACTACCAGAGCAGCCAGGCTCTGTTTGCCAGCCAGGCCGAGTATGACGGGTTCACCGCCCGCCACCAGCAGGACAGCGTGCCTACCGGCGCGGCCCTGGGCCCGGACGGCACGGCCTATATCGGCATTGACGCGGGGTCCACCACCGTAAAGGCGGTGGCCGTTAATGAGAACGAGGAAATCGTCTGCTCCCGCTACCTGCCCAATAGCGGCAACCCGGTGCCCTTGGTGCGGGACTTTCTCAGCGATCTATATGAAAATTACCCCAACATAAAAATTCGCGGCGCGGCCTCTACCGGCTACGGAGAGGAGATCATCAAGGCCGCTTTTGGCATGGACCTGGGGGTGGTGGAGACCATCGCCCACTTTACCGCTGCCAAAAAGTTCCGGCCCCAGGTGGATTTTATCATAGACATCGGCGGCCAGGACATCAAGTGCTTTAAGATCAAGAACGGGGCCATTGACAATATTTTCCTCAACGAGGCCTGTTCTTCGGGCTGCGGCTCTTTTTTGCAGACCTTTGCCGGGGCTCTGGGCTACGAGATGGAGGACTTTGCCCGCCAGGGGCTGTTCGCAAAGGACCCGGTGGACCTGGGCAGCCGTTGCACGGTGTTTATGAACTCCTCGGTGAAGCAGGCCCAAAAGGACGGGGCCTCGCTGGGCAGCATTTCCGCTGGGCTCTCTATGAGCGTGGTGAAAAACGCCCTCTATAAGGTCATTCGGGTCACCGACGCCAAAAGCCTGGGCCGGCATATTGTGGTGCAGGGGGGCACCTTCCTCAACGACGCGGTGCTGCGGGCCTTTGAGAAGGAGATTGGCCAGGACGTCACCCGGCCCTCGGTGGCGGGGCTGATGGGGGCCTACGGCGCGGCCCTGTACGCCAAAGAACACAGGCCCCAGCACAGCGGAATCATCTCTCCCCAGGATCTGGCGGGCTTTACCCACCAGGTAAAGGCCGTTACCTGCAACGGCTGCCCCAACCACTGCCGCCTGACGGTGAACACCTTTGGCGGGGGCGGGCGGTACATTGCCGGAAACCGCTGCGACAAGCCCCTGAAAAAGCAGAGCCCGGCCAGTGAATACAATCTATACGAGTATAAAAAGCAGCTGCTGGCGGCCTACGCCCCCTGTGAGGGGCCCAGGGGGAAAATCGGCATTCCCATGGGCCTGAATATGTTCGAGCTATACCCCTTCTGGCACACCTTTTTTACCCGGTTGGGCTTTGGGGTAGAGGCCTCGCCGGAGTCGGACCGGCAGCTGTACTTTAAGGGCCAGCACACCATTCCGTCAGACACGGTCTGTTACCCAGCCAAGCTGCTGCATGGCCATATCGATACCCTGCTGGAGCGGAAGCTGGACGCCATCTTCTACCCCTGCATGAGCTACAACGTGGACGAACACAAGGGCGACAACCACTACAACTGCCCGGTGGTGGCATACTACCCCGAGGTGCTGGACGCCAATGTGGCCGCCCTGGCGGATACCAAATTTATCTACGACTACGTGGGCCTGCACCGGCCCCATGACTTCCCCAAAAAGATGCGGGCTATTTTGGCCAAGTACTTTCCGCCTATCCCAGAAAAAGAGGTAAAGGCCGCCGCCCGGGCCGCCTACGCCGAGTACGCCGCCCACATGGGGCGCATCCGGCAAAAGGGCCGGGAGTACATGCAAAAGGCCCGGGAGCTAAACCTGCCCGTGGTCATCCTCTCGGGCCGGCCGTACCATTTGGACGGGGAGATCAACCACGGCATCGACAAGCTCATCTGCGAGTGCGGCGCCGTGCTGGTCACCGAGGACTCTATCAGCGACCAGGTGGAGAAGTTCTCCACCAAGGTGCTGAATCAGTGGACCTACCACGCCCGGCTGTACGCCGCCGCCCGGTATGTGGCAGAGTGCGGGGACCCCCGGGTGAACCTGGTGCAGCTGGTGAGCTTTGGCTGCGGAGTGGACGCCATTACCGGGGACGAGGTGCGGTCGATTTTGGAGGAGGGCGGGCGCATCTACACCCAAATTAAAATTGATGAGATTACCAACCTGGGCGCGGTACGCATCCGGCTGCGCAGCCTGTTCGCCGCGCTGGGGCTGGGCGATTAGCCGCCTGTAAAATGAACACGGTATGGGTTTTGAGAGCGGCTGACGGCTTCGAGGCAGGACCTGGCGGGACCACTCGCGTTCCCCGGTGTAAAAGTTTCGCCAGCCTTTTCAAAGGCTGTGGGGGGTGGAGGGGGCG
>JAAWSH010000061.1 GCA_022801475.1 Acutalibacter sp.
ATCGATATGGTGGTGGCCCTGATCACCCTGAAATATACCCAGTCCAACTCCGTCTGCTACGTGAAGAACGGACAGGCTATCGGCGTAGGCGCCGGCCAGCAAAGCCGGGTCCACTGCACTCGTTTGGCCGGAAACAAGGCCGACAACTGGTATCTCCGCCAATGCCCCAAGGTGCTGGGCCTGCCCTTTAAGCCGGACATCCGCCGCCCAGACCGTGACAACACCATTGACGTATACATCTCTGACGAGTGCATGGATGTGCTGGCCGACGGCCAGTGGCAGAACTTCTTTACCCAGCAGCCCGAGGTTTTTACCCGAGAAGAGCGCAGGGCCTGGCTGGACGGTATGAGCGGTGTGGCCCTGGGCAGTGACGCTTTTTTCCCCTTTGGGGACAACATCGAACGAGCCCACAAAAGTGGGGTGCAGTTCATCGCCCAGCCCGGGGGATCCATTCGAGATGACAACGTCATTGAGGTCTGCGACAAGTACGGCATAGCTATGGCTTTTACAGGCATCCGGCTGTTCCACCATTAACCGCAATGTTTGTGATGCGTTTCACTGGATAAAAGGGGGCTTTACAAGTGTTTATTCAGCAGGACTGGCTTATGCGGCAAATTGAAATGACAGTCTCTATGGTTCTGCGGTTATTTTTGAGAGAAAGCCCCCAGGACTCTGCGCTCCCAAACGAGTTTCATCAGCAGGGTACTGAGGAACTGGCCGGGCGGCTTAGCGCCCTGCTGCGCCAGGGGCGGCTGGGTAAAGCTGAGGATCTGCTGTTTGAACGCCTGGACCCAGAGGACAAAAGCATTTTTGTCACAGCTATGGACTTTTACCGGCAGGCCAACGCCCTGACTGATGAGGAGCTGGCAGCCCAGGACTTTACCCGGGAAGAACTTTTGGAGGGCTTGAGCCAAGTTGTTAAACGATATGGTCTTGATCTTCCCAACGTTTTAGATAATCCCTAAATTCAAATGGATATAGTCGATGAACTGGAAAACCATTTTCAAGTTGCGGGACCGCCCCGCAAGCTATCCATCATGTAATCAAACAATTCGTGTGAAATGCTTTATGATTATTAAGCATACCAAGAGGAGGACAGGCCTATACGAAAAGCAATCTTTTGGGATTTTGACGGCACTCTGACCTTTGGCGAACCCACTTGGCGCTTCTGCCTGGTTACGGCTCTGGGCCCCCTGGCCAAAAAATACGGCATTAACGAAGAAAAGTTGGGGCCCTTTTTAAAAAGCGGCTTTCCCTGGCATCCAGACGGCGACCCCACCCGCACCGGCCAGGCCTTTTGGGAGGAGCTCTTCCGGCGCTTCGCCGCAGCTTATCAAAACTTGGGGGTGCCCGCCCCAGAGGCCCAGGACGCCGCCCGCCGGGTACGGGAGGTAGCCCTAGACCCCGACAATTACCGAGTGCGGCCAGACGCCGCCTCTACCCTGGCGGTCTGCGCCTACAAGGGATGGCGGAACTACATTCTTTCAAACAACTACCCCGAGCTGGAGCAAATGTTGGAGGCCCTGCACCTGCGGCCCTATTTTTCCGGCGTGGTAGTTTCCAGTGTGGTGGGAGCTGTAAAGCCTGACCCGGCTATTTTCCGCTTGGCCGAAGGAGAGGCCCGGTTTCCCTCTCTGATTTGGATGGTGGGCGATAACCCCGCGGCAGACATTGCCGGGGCAAAAAATGCCGGGTGGCAGACTATCCACCTGGCTCAGCCCGGCGCAACATCCTGCAACGCAGACCTGAGCGTTACAGAACTGACCCAAATTTTGAAGTATCTGTAGGAACACGCGCTGTGGCCCCTTCTCCCTACTAGCAAAAAATTTCTTACATAAAGGATGATGGCAGCATGGATATTTTAGTGATCGGCAGCGGTGGCCGGGAGCACACCATTGTACGCAAGCTGCGGGAAAGCCCCCTGGTGAACCGGCTGTACTGTGCCCCTGGCAACGGCGGCATCTCTCGGGATGCGGAGTGCTGTAACGTAAATGCTATGGACCAGGCCGGCATGGTGGCTTTGGCCCGGGAAAAGGACGTAGATCTAGTGTTTGTGGCCCCGGATGATCCCCTGGGCGCGGGCATGGTGGACGCCCTGGAAGCTGCCGGCTTCCCCTGCTTCGGCCCCAACGCCCAGGCCGCCCAGATTGAAAGCAGCAAGGTGTTCTCCAAAGGTCTTATGAAAAAGTACGGCATTCCCACCGCAGGATATGAGGTATTCGACGACCCTGCCGCCGCTTTGACCTATATTAAAGAGCGGGGCAGCTACCCGGCGGTGATCAAGGCCGATGGGCTGGCTGTGGGCAAGGGGGTCATCATCGCCCAAAATGAGGAGGAGGCCGCCGCCGCCCTGCACAGCCTGATGGAGGAGAAGATTTTCGGCGACTCTGGCAGCCGGGTGGTGGTGGAGGACTTCCTCACCGGGCCGGAGGTCAGCGTGCTGGCCTTTACCGACGGCAAGACCCTGTACCCCATGGTCTCTTCCATGGACCACAAGCGCATTTACGACGGCAATCAGGGACCCAACACTGGGGGCATGGGTACCATCAGCCCTAACCCCTTCTATACTGATGAGGTGGCGGCGGAATGCATGGAGAAAATCTTTCTGCCCACCATGGCGGCTATGAACGCCGAGGGCCGGCCCTTTAAGGGCTGCCTGTACTTTGGACTGATGCTTACTCCCCAGGGGCCCAAGGTCATTGAGTACAATTGCCGCTTTGGCGACCCGGAAACCCAGGTGGTGCTGCCCCGGCTGAAAACCGACTTTGCCCAGGTGGTGCTGGCCGTGGCCGAAGAGCGTCTGGGCCAGCTGGAGCTGGAGTGGTCTGAGGAGGCCTGTGCCTGCGTCATCTTGGCTAGCGGCGGCTACCCGGGTAGCTATCAGAAGGGTAAGGAGATCACCGGCCTGGACGAAAACGGCCAGGCCCCGGAGGTCACGGTGATTCACGCGGGCACTAAGTACGAAAACGGCCGATTTTACACCAACGGGGGCCGGGTGCTGGGGGTCGCCGCCATGGGTGCCAGCCTGGACCAGGCCCTGGAAAAAGCGTACGCCGCTGTGGAGAAGATCGGCTTTGAGGGAGCGGTGTATCGGCGGGATATTGGCAGGGCCTATTAGGACAGGTTGCCACTATAAAGAGCGCGGTCCAGGGGCGAAGAGTGGGCCTTGCCAACTCTCGGCCCCTGGTGGGGATCAAAGGGGCAAACCCCCTCGCCGCCGGAGGCCCTCCCATCCTAACCCGCCCGAAGGGCGTATGGGCTGAAGCACGTGAAAGCCTACGGCAAGACCATGGGGGCTCCTCGCCCCCATACCCCACCGGCAGGAACTGGCGTCCCTGCACCCGCAACGTTTCCCACTATTTCACCTAGAGGAGGATCATTTCCCCAGAAAGGAGGAGTTCATGACCTGGCAGGCCGTCAAAATCATCGCCGTGATCTCTATGACCCTGGACCACTTTTTGAAGATTTTCACCGTGCAGCCCATGCTGACAGAGGTTTTCGGCATGGATATGGCTGTTAGCTACTATCTGCTAAGGCTGGTGGAGCCCCTGGGGCGCGTGGCCTTTCCCCTGTACGCCTTTGGCATAGCACAGGGCTGTACATACACGAAAAATAAAAGAAATTTTCTTTTGCGGCTGCTGACTTTTGCAGTTATTGCGGAAGTTCCCTTCCAGTACGCATTAGGCACAGGAGCGTATCATCTACGCCTGGCTCCTACCAATGTGCTGTTCACCCTGCTGTATGGGGCCTTGGCCTGTTTTTCGGTGGACTTCTTCCGGAAGAAGGGCAATGCCTGGCTGGCTGTTTTTCCCATTTTGGCTCTGATGTTTCTTGGGGAACGGTTCCGCGCGGACTACGGCGCCATCGGCATACTATTTGTGCTGACGCCCTATCTCTTCCCCACCAAAAAGGGCAAGCTGGCGGCGCTTAGCGGGATGATTCTGATACTGTACCTGTTTCAGCCCTTGTTGCAGCACAGCTTCGACTTCGCGGCCGACATCCTCATTAGACGGTCCCTACAGCTGCTGTGTGCCATGCTGGCCGTGGCCATACTGGCCCTGTACAATGGGCAGAAGGGCCGGGACGGCAAGCTTGGCCAGTATTTCTTCTACGCCTACTATCCCGCCCACCTGGCTGTGCTGTACTGGGCGGCCGCAGAGCTTGGGTATGGGTATAGTTTCGTATCATAATCAACATACATGGAGGCAATGATGAACGATAAGGTGATTCAACGGGCCGGAGAAATCATCCGGCAAAAATGCGGCGGCGGGAACAACGGCCACTGCGTCCTGGCATTAACCGCCCCCGACGGCTACCCTGTCGCCAGCACCATTTCTATCTCTCAAGCCGACGGCATTCGCTGGCTTACCTTCTGCACCGGGGGAAGTTCCAAGACGGACCGCATCGCCTACAGCGACAAGGCCAGTGTCTGCGTTAGTTCTGAAGAGTACAACATCACTCTCATTGGGAAAATCCAGGTGGTCACAGACCTGTCCGTAAAAAAGGAAATGTGGTACCCCGGCATGGGCCAGCATTTCAGCGGCTACGATGACCCTGGACTAGTGGTTCTAAAATTTATTACAGAGCGGTATAACCTTTTGGTAGACTGGCAAGAAGCCAAGGGAAGCCTATAAATCATATATATTAATAAGAGGATTTCACTATGAACGCACCTATTACCTTCGCCATCTGCGGCTTTGGCGACCGGGGCAGCACCTATGCGGGAATGCAGGAGCTGTTCCCCGAGCGGATGAAAGTGGTGGCCGTGGCCGACCTGAATCCCGCCAAAGTCCAAAAAGCCAAGGAGCTCTACAACATTCCTGAAGAAAACTGCTTTGCTAGCGGAGAAGAAATGCTGGCAAAGGAAAAGCTGGCCGACGTAATGGTGGTCTCCACCATGGACCGGCAGCACGTGGACCACGCTATTCCTGCCCTGGAGAAGGGCTACCATGTGCTGATGGAAAAACCTATCTCCCCGGACCTTCACAAATGCCGGGAGGTACTGGCGGTCGCTGCCCGCCACCCGGACCAGCATGTAATTTTATGCCATGTGCTGCGGTACACCATGTTCTTTAATAAGCTCAAGGAGATCATAGACAGCGGCAAAATCGGCGAGGTGGTCAGTATCTGCGCAAACGAAAACGTGGCCTACTGGCACCAGGCTCACTCCTTTGTCCGGGGAAACTGGCGGAACAGCCATGAGACCAGCCCCATGATTCTGCAAAAGTCCTGCCACGATATGGATATTCTCACCTGGCTGGTGGGCAAAAAGTGTAAGAGCGTGTCCTCAGTAGGGGGCATTCACCTGTTTAAGGAGGAGCGCGCCCCGGCGGGCTCTACCCCCTACTGCCTGGGGGGGTGCAAGGTGAAGGACAGCTGTATTTTTGATGCGGAGAAAATCTACATCACCAGCAAAAAGACCGGCCTGGCTGGGGGCAGCAACTGGATCAGTTCTATCCTCAGCGTGGACAACACCCTGGAGAGCACCTATGCCGCCCTGAAAGACGGCCAGTACGGCCGGTGCGTGTTCCACTGTGACAACAATGTGGTAGACCACCAGCAGACCAACCTGCTGATGGAGGACGGGACCACCATCAGCTTTACCATGTGCGCCTTTACCCAGGACTGTTACCGCTACTTTAAAGCCATGGGCACTCTGGGCGAGATAGAGGCCGATATGAAGAGCAACTGCATCAAGGTACGGGTATTCGGCCAGGAGGAGGAGGTCATTGACCTAAAGGCTATCAGCAAGGACCTAAAGGGCCACGGCGGCGGAGACAGCGGCATTGTGGAGGACTTCCTGAAAATGCTGATTGAAGGGGCCCCGCCCACCCAGCGCACCACCACCCTGGCGAACTCCATGGAGAGCCACTACATTGCCCTGGCCGCAGAGGAGTCCCGGCTAGCGGGGGGCAAGGCCATCGACCTGGAGGAGTTCCGGAATCGGTAAATGACAAAAAGGGAAGCGGCGACGCCTCCCTTTTCTTAATAAAATTTCGCCATGCAAAAAAGGTGGTATAGGTATGAAGGGCTTTGTTAGAGACAATCACTCCCTTTCTCTTTGTGGACTAAACTGTGAACTTTGTCCCATGCTTTTGGACCAGTACTGTCCTGGATGCGGCGGTGGAGAAGGAAATCAATCCTGTAAAATTGCGCGGTGCAGTTTGGAGCATGATCGGGTACAATATTGCTTTGACTGCGCCCATTATCCTTGCGAAAAATACGATCATGCAGATGACTATGACTCGTTTATCACCCATAAACATCGAAAATCGGATATAAAAAGAGCCATAGATCTGGGGATTTCAGCCTACACCCTTGAGCAGAAAGAGCGGTCAAAGGCACTGCGATATTTACTTGATCACTTTAACGACGGACGCAAAAAGACCTTCTTTTGCTTAGCGGTCAATCTGTTAGAAATAGAAGATGTCAGAATGGCAATGGACCGTATTTCACGTTTCAAAGAAGAAAATCCTCTGTTGTTCTTAAAGGAAATGAGCGTCTACGCCTGTACTGTTTTTCAAAATATTGCCGGGGAAAGACAAATAGAACTAAAACTGCGCAGAAAGAAATAGGAGATCATTCTATTTGCCGCAAAAAACGCCATCCCGGCTTAGGACCTGTTTGAAAAACCGGAAACGCTGTCTTTATAGCTATAAACGGCCTCTTTCCGCATGGAAAATCCTCGGCAATCACAGGATTGACGTAGTTAGCATTGCTAACTACAGCGGTTCTTCTCTTGGAAAGAGACCTCTTCTGACCATAAATCCGTCATTTTCTCTATTTTCAAGCAGGTCCTAGCGGAATGGCTACAAATTACACAAACGCAAGGGGAAATCGGCCTTACCGAATAAAGTTGGTACGCTGAACCGGTTCCCGCTGGGGCAGGCCAAACTGCTCTTTGCCCAGGGCAATACTCTTCATCAGGAAAACCATGTTATTGGCCAAGGTACGCATCATTTGCAGGCCCTCGGCGTCCTGCTCCGCCTCACCGGGGGCAGAGCCGTGAATGCCGTTCCAGTACTGGCCCGAGGCCACCGGCATCCCACTGATGGTGAAAAACTTGTTCAGTTGGTCAAAGGTGGCGGTTAGGCCGCCCCGCCGGGCCACAGCCACTGCCGCGCCCACCTTCATAGTCTTGTCAAAATGACTACTATAGAACAGCCGGGTCAAAAAGGCTGTCAGGGTGGCGTTGGCTGCGGCATAGTACACCGGACTGCCTACCACCAGACCGTCGCAGGCCTCCAGCTTGGGAGCGGTCTCGTTCACCAGGTCATCGAACACGCAGCGGCCCAGCTGGGCGCACTTGCGGCAGCCAATGCAGCCGCGAACGTCTTGACTGCCGATATGCAGCAGCTCCACCTCAACACCGGACTGGATAAAAACCTGCTCCATCTGGTGCAGGGCAGTGTAGGTATTGCCCTTGGCGTGGGGACTGCCATTGAGCATCAGTACTTTCATATGGGACTCCTCCTTCTTATTGCCATTTTCTATAATTATACTATATGGAGTTAACTTCTAGCAATAAAAATTTGCGTTCCGTCAATATTTTGGCCACCGGCAGCTTAAAGGCTTTGGGTCTGCCGATTCGGCCGGCGCTAAACGGTCCCCACCAGTTTTGACAAAGACAAGGATTACCAGTTTCTTACTGTATTCAAGCAACGCAATCGTCCCAAGCTGATCGAATCGGGGAAGCTCTCTGGTAGCGAACGTTCTGATCCCGCCGAGCCGGCAGACAAGACCAAGTGAGAGCACAAGACCTTTATGGTTCCTTCTCCGTCCCATTTATTGATCCCTTCGCTCAGACTTTTTTCAATTTCGTATTGACCCTCACGTCGCGTCATAGTTTATCATTGTCTCACACGGGAAAGGAGGCTGCAATATGCTGCGAACTGTAAAGGAGATCAGCCAGCTTACCGGAATAAGCGTACGCACGCTCCACCATTATGACCAAATCGGCCTTTTAAAGCCCTCAGCGGTTACCGGGGCAGGCTACCGGTTATATGACGAAAGGGCTCTGGCCCAGCTGCAAAGTATCCTGCTGTTCCGGCGGCTGCGGTTTCCCCTAAGCCAAATCAAGGCCATTGTCCACAGCCCCGGCTTCGACCAGGCGGAGGCTCTCCGCCAGCAAATCATCCTGTTGGAGCTGGAGCGCAAGCAGCTGGACAGCCTTCTCAACATGGCCCGTGAAATTTTAGAGACAGGAGGAGATCCTATGGATTTCAATGCGTTTAGCACAGAAGAAAGGGACCGCTACGCCCAGGAGGTTCGGGAAAAATGGGGTAAGACGGCGGCTTTTGAGAAGTTTCAGAAGAAGGCCCCCACAGGCTTTGAGGAGGCTAGCCGCCGGGTGATGGACATTTTCACCCAGATGGGGAGCGTAAAGGACTTTCCCCCAGACAGTGAAAAAGCCCAGGATCTGGTGGAACAACTGCGGCGGGAAATTAGCCAGAGCTTTTACCAGTGCACGCCGGAGATTCTGCGGGGGCTG
>JAAWSH010000243.1 GCA_022801475.1 Acutalibacter sp.
GTTTTTTCCTTGAAGCTGGCCGCTTCTGGGCAAAAATCCGTCATTTCCTCTGTTTTCAAACAAGCTCTAACGATAAAATCTAACACCCTGGTGGGAACCGTATTGGTGAAATCAAAATGGGCGTATCGAAAAGAGCGCGCTGGCTATGCTGGCGGTTACCACCCAGGCAGGGCGGGGCTGTGCCCGGCTCCGCGAAGAAGGTCCAGCGCTTGCGCTGGAAAAAAGACCTTTTACATTTTGGCTATTTGTGGTATAATGAGGATACTATCTTGTAAAGGAATGTGATCCATCCATGAAATGTCCCCAATGTGGATATACGGTGCGCAAAGGTAACTTCTGCCCTAACTGTGGGACCAAGTTCCTGCGGGCCAAATACTGCCGCAACTGTGAGGAAATTATTGACGCAAACGCAGAGGTATGCCCCTTCTGCAACGCTTCCCAGCAGTCCCCCGCCCCAGTGTTCCAGTGGTGGTACGCCCTGGTACTGGCCGGGGTACTGCTTGTGGGCATTGCCGCCGGTATTGGCATTCATATGGCGGTTTCCGCTCAGGCTCTGCCCCAGGACACCGGGGCCTCGCTGCCCTCTCTTCAAGTGGACCCAAACCCGGACTATGAAGTTACCTACCAGCGGGACTGGGTCTACCGGGATGTGCTGGACGATATTTGCTGCTATGCCCTGGTGGAGGTGGAGAACACAGGCAATGTAAACCTGCGGCTGGGCCGGGGGCAGTTCCAGTTCCGGAGCCCCCAGGGGGAGAAGATTACCACCTACCACGGGGTCTCCTCTTTCCCCAGTATTATCGCTCCGGGGGAAAAGGGCTACTTCTACTGTAACATGGGGGCGCTGAAGGACATGGACGAGAACACCCCCTATGTAATGACCCCGCAGTTGACCCTGGAAGAGACCAGCCAAGACCCTCACAGCTACCCAGTGGCCGGGGTGGAAAAGGTGTCGGGAGACCTGTTCGCCCCCTGGCACCTGGACGGATGGGTGAAAAACGACGGCCAGGAACTTTTGGAAACCCTGCAAGTGGACTGCTTGATTTTTGATGAGGAGAGCAAGCCTTTGGCTGTGTGCGGCGCGATGCTGCAGGAGGTAAAGGCGGGAGAAAGCGCCCGATTTGCGGTAAGTTCTGTGCTTTTGGGGGACATGGACCTGACTTTGGAGGATGTGAAGGAGTACCAGTTTTTTGCCTATGACCCCTCAGCTGGAAAGTAGACCGCTGTACATAGAGCCCAGCCATTTGGCCCGGCAAAAAAGTCTGGCCCACTGAATGATTCTGAAGGCTCTTGGCCAGCAAAAAGCTCCCCGCGGGATTTAGCGGGGAGCTTTCGTTTTATCCAGGATGTGCCGGGCTTAATGAAAAAAGCATGAATTATAAGGGGTTGGTAAGGGTGAACTTCTCCTTTAGAGGGCCGGTGGCGGTTATAACGCCCTTCTCGGTTACGAACACGCCCCCCGCGCCGAAGGCCTCCAGAAGCTGTATGCCCTTTTCCTGCCCCAGCACAAAACAGGCTGTAGCCAGGCCATCGCTAAGAGCCCCGCTCTCCATGTGCCAGACAGTGACAGACACCAGCCCGCTCTGGGCAGGATAGCCGGTGGCAGGATCCAGCAAATGGCAGTAGGTTTTGCCCTCTTGTTCGAAAAACTTTTCATAGCTGCCGGAGGTGGACACAAAACCGCCCTCTAGGCGCAATACCCCCAAGGAGCCTACGCCCTCTGGGTCCCGGACGCTCACCTGCCAGGGGGAGCCTCCGGGTTTTTGGCCCCACAGCCCCACGCTGCCGCCCACAGCCACCACGGCGGCCTGTACGCCCTTTTCCTGGTAACAGGCCACAGCGGCGTCGCAGGCCGCGCCTTTACCCACCGCGCCCAGGTCCGCCTGCATCCCGGCCTGCTGAAGACTGGCCCGGCCCTCTTCTGCCAGGTCCAGGGCGCGGTAGTCCACCAGGGCCAGGGCCTCTGCCAGCTCTTTTTCGCCGGGCAGGCGGGGGCTTCCGTCAAAATCCCACAGGCGGGTTAGGGGACCCAGGGTGGGGTCCAGGGCCCCGCCGCTTTTTTCGCTGATGAGAAGGGCCTGCCCCAGCACAGCCGCCGCCTGGGGGGAGAGCATCACCCCGCCGCTGCCCCCCGCCGCCTGGTTCAGCTGGGCGATGGAGCCCTGCCGCCGCCAAGAGATTTCGTTTTCCAGGGCAGCCACAGCCTCGCTGGCCTCTTGGGCGGCGGTTTCTTCCCCGCCCCATAGGCTTTGCTGCATATAGGATCCCATGGCAAAGGTCTCCAGCCGCTTTGGCTCAGGTTCTTTGTGCCAGTATAGGGCCGCCGCGCCGCCCACCAGCAGGAAAAACAGGAGGCCCGCCAAAATCCGGCGGGCCGTAAACTTCTCTTTCATCTGTCCAGCTTCCGGGCGGCGTCCAGCAGCAGATCTACCGTGTCGTCAATGCTGAACCGGGAGGTGTCGATGGAGATGTCGTAATTTTGCAGGTCGTCCCAGCGCTTGTTGGAATAGAAGTTATAGTAATTGGCCCGCTGTTTATCCTTTTTAGTGACAAAGTCTGTCGCTTTCCTTTCTTCGCAGTCCTTTTTTTCAATGGAGCGGCGGACCCGGCTCTCCTTGTTGGCGTGAATAAACACGTTTAGGCAGTTGGGGTGCTCCCGCAGGATATAGTCCGCGCAGCGGCCAATCACCACACAGGGCCCTTCTGCGGCGGCTTTTTTGATAATATCGGACTGGATGATAAAGAGCTTGTCGTTAATAGGCATTTCGTTGATGCCGGGCACCCGGGCCCCAAAGGAATAATTGCCCATGACCATGGAGTACAAAAGGCTGCTGGTGGCCTTTTCGTCCGCATGGGCGAACACCTCTTCTGAAAGGCCGCTCTGCTTGGCGGCCATGGCGATGAGGGCCTTGTCATAAAAGGGCACGTTCAGCTGGCGGGCCAGCCGCTCGCCCACCTCGTGGCCTCCGCTTCCAAACTGGCGGGAGATTGTAATGACTGGCAGCATGATGATATCCTCCTTTTATGTTCATAAAGTATAGTAACTTGAATAACAGCATAAGGGTTTATGGGTAATTTATCTATAAATATACTATAACGCATTTCCAGGGAAAAGTCAATATCATTTTTGGCCCCAGGGCGGTTTTGGATGAAAGGCCCCCTTGCAAAAACCGCCCGGATACGCTATACTAGATAAAAAATCTCACATACAGAAAGGGCGGCTATTTATTATGGAAAAGCTCATTAGCGGTAAGGTCCGAGAGGTCTACCAGGTGACACCGGACCAGCTGGCCATTGTTACCACAGACCGGGTCTCGGCCTTTGACGTAATCCTCCCCACCCCCATTACGGACAAGGGCCGGGTTCTTAACGACCTATCCTCCTTCTGGTTTCGCTATACCCAGGATATTGTGCCCAACCACATGGTCTCTGAAAACCCGGAGGACATGCCCCCCGAGCTGCGGGGCCAGGACTTCCAGGGGCGCACCATTCTGGTGAAAAAGCTGAAGATGCTGCCCTTTGAATTCATTGTGCGGGGGTACCTGTTTGGCTCTATGTGGAAGGCTTACCAAAAGGACGGAACCTTTTGCGGCACAGCGCTGCCCGCTGGCATGCAGCTGGCCCAGCGGCTGGAAAAGCCCATCTTTACCCCCTCCACAAAGGCTTCTGCCGGCCACGACGAGAATGTCTCGGTAGACTATGTGGCGGAAAAGTTGGGCGCCGAAATGGCTAAAAAGCTGGAGGACACAGCCCTGGCCCTGTACAAGCGCTGTTTTGACTACGCCTACGAGCGGGGCATTATTATAGCGGACACCAAGGTGGAGTTCGGCCTGGACCAAGAGGGCGGGCTGGTGCTGGCCGACGAGGTGTTTACCCCGGACTCCAGCCGCTTCTGGAGCCGGGAGGCCTACCAGGTGGGGACATCCCCGGAAAGTTTCGACAAGCAGTTCTTGCGGGACTGGCTGACCGAAAAGGGCTTTGCGGGCCAAGACCCTGGGCCCGAGATTCCCGCCGAAGTGGTGGCAAAGACCCGGGAAAAGTACCTGGAGTGCCGGCAGCGGCTGGTTCCCCAGGCATAAGGAGGCTTCCCATGCGCGCGGTGGTGCAGCGGGCCGCCTCGGCGGCGGTAAGTATTAACGGAGGCCAGCCCCGGCAGATGGGCTCGGGTCTGGTGGTGTTTTTGGGTGTGGTGAAGGGCGACGGCCTGGAAGAGGTCCGGCGCTTGGTTGAAAAGATCTGGGGCCTGCGGGTGTTTTCCGATGAGGAGGGCAAGATGAACCTCTCTCTGGATCAGACAGGGGGCTCGCTGATGGTGATTTCCAACTTTACCCTAGGCACAGACTGCAAAAAGGGGCGGCGTCCTTCCTTTGATCTGGCCGCACCCCCGGACCTGGCAGAACCCCTTTATAAAGATTTTGTGGCCAGGGCCCAGGCCCTGGGGGCCACGGTGGTAACTGGGGAATTTGGCGCGGAGATGCGGGTGCTGGTGGAGAACGACGGGCCGGTGACCCTGATACTGGATACGGACAAGCTATAGGCTGGCGGATGCTGGGCCTGGATACAGGGGGATTCCCCTTAAGAAAGGAAAAATACCATGAACCTAAATTTTTTGGAGAGCTTTATGGAGCGCACCGGGTTTCCACCAGAGGCCGGGGAAGCCTTTATGCGGGCCGGGGACCAGCTGCGCCGGGGCGGCTGGGAGGAAGCCATGGACGGGGTGGTGGAATTCTTTTATGAAAACGACTTCTCTGTGGCAACGACCCAGCCGCTTATTGACGATCTGGCCCAAAGCTCTGGCCTTTCCCCCTACACCTTATGGGAGCTGGCGCTGATTTTTGCCGCAGAGACCGCCCGGACCGCTTACCTGGAGCGGGGCGTCAGCGAAGTGATCTTCTACGATACCTTCTGCGACCTGCGCTACAAGGCCCTGGAGTGCAAGCGGGTGAAGGGAGTATGGGGCAATTTTGTGGCCTTTTGGTACCCCATTTTCTACACCTGCGATATTGTAAAGCTGGGCCGCTTGGAATATGAAAACAGCGTGTACAGCGGACCGGCTTTTCAGGGGAAAGGCTTTTCGCTAAAGCCTGGGGACCGGGTGAAGAGCATCCACATTCCCTCCAGCGGGGAGCCCTTTGACCAGCAGGCCCGGCTGGAATCTTACCGGAAAGCCTATCAATTCTTTCAAGAAGAGCTGGCGGGCGGGCCATTGGTGTGCATATGCCATTCCTGGCTTTTATACCCCGAGTACCGGAACGTGCTGCCGGAGGGGTCCAATATCCTAAGCTTTATGGAAGATTTCCACATTCTAAAGGCAGAGGACAGCCCGATGGACGACGCATGGCGGGTGTTTGGTGCGTCCGGAGAGGGGTCCGCGGAACACTGGCCCCAAGAGACCCGGATGCAGCGGGCGTTCCGGTCCCACGTGCTGGCCGGGGGAAAAACCGGCAGTGCCCTGGGCGTGCTGGCCTTTGACGGGGAAAAACTGCTGTATAGTTAACGCGGTTCAAAAGAGGTATTTCACCTCTTTTGGGCCGGGCAGCTTTGCTGCCCAGCTTAAAAATCGGCATGTACTGATTTTTAAGTGCCTTTACTATAAGGGAGCGTCTGGGGGCTGTGGCCCTGTCATAATACGGGCTAAAGTACCGTGCATCAATTTTTTGCGCCTATCTGCATTTTTGCGGGTGGGCGCTGGTTTTTTTATAATAATTAGCTTCTTGAAATGGTGGGATAAACAGCCGGGCCATCCTGGCGGACCCGCCCTTTTTCGCCAAATCCCTTGCATTCTATTCAGGGGTTTGTTATAATAAAAAAGTATTTGCGAACGCGCCCTTATGGGGCGGTTTTTGGCGAGAACTACAGAAAGTGAGCGATTTATTTTATGAGAAAATATGTGCTAATCCTTCGTGCCCTGGCAGCAGCCCTGGCGCTGTGCCTGGTCTGCGGGTCCCTGGGGGCTTGCTCCCAGGTGAACGACCTGGTTTCCGGCGTGGCCGCCGGAGAGTTTCCCGTGGAGGTGGACGGGGTGACCATTCATGCCAAGCCCCAGCGGGTGGCAGTGCTTTCCCCCAGCCTGGCGGACGTGGTGCTGGCCCTGGGCTGTGAGACCCAGCTGGCCGGCGGGGCCCAGGGCTGCACCCAGCAGGAGCTTCGGGACATGCAAAAGGTGGACCCTGCCGACGCCCAGGCGGTCGCGGGTCTAAACCCGGACCTGGTGCTGCTGGACCCTTCCAGCGCCGGGGCGGAACAGGCCCTGCGGGACGCGGGCTGCGTGGTGCTGAATGTGGCCCCTGCGGTGGACCGCAGAGACTACGAGCGGCTGTTCGCCCAGGTCTCTACAGCCTTGAACGGCGGTGGGCCTGGCTATGACCAGGGAATTGCGGCGGCACAAAATGTTTTTACCACCCTGGACGACATTAACCGCCTGGTGCCCGGGGACCGGGTGACCACGGCCTGTTATTTATACGACCTAAACGGCCAGGGCGTTACCGGGGATATGCTGGGGAGCACCATTATGACCTATTCTGGCGTGACCAACGCCTTTAAGAGCCTGACCGGCGGCCAGTATGACTACGACTCCCTGCGGGTCTCCAACCCAGACTTCATTTTCTGCGCCCCAGGGATTAAGGCCGAGCTGGAGAGTGACAGCCGCTTTTCCGCTTTTCAGGCCGTGCGGGAGGGCAACGTGGTGGAGCTGGAGCCCAGGCTGATGGAGTGGCAGGGCCGTACGATTGTGGAGTGTGCCCTGGAGATATGCGGCAAAGCCTTTCCAGAGCTGCTGGAGGAAAACTCTATGAAGGTGACAGACCCCACGGAGAGCATTGATTCGGCGGTGAGCTCGGCCTTGGCCAGCCCGCAGCCAGAGGATGACCCTCAGTACGAGACCCTGGAAGAGGGAGATCAGGGGGACCAGGTGCTGGCTATGCAGAGCCGCCTGGACCGGCTGGGGTACCTGGACACAGACTATGACGGACATTTTGGAGAGTATACTGCCAGCTGCCTACGGGACTTTCAGCGGGAAAACGGTCTGGAGGCCACCGGTGTGGCGGACCCTGCCACCCAGCGGGCGCTGTTTGCCGACTCGGCCAAGGCCAAGCCCAGCGGGGATGCCAGCGGGAGCAGTGAGGAAAACGGAAGCCAAGATAGCGGTAGCTCGGAGGATGAGGGCGAGTAGGACGGCGAGGGCCTGTGCGTTACCGGCCCCTCTCTATCGCACTTTCCCCGGGCAATGTGCCGGTCTTGAGACACGGTATATCTATTGAGGAGACTGATTATGGCAATTTTTACCAGGGACAAGTCCTTTTACAGGACTCTTGTGGCTTTGGCCATCCCAATTTCTTTACAAAATCTCATCACTTTCGCGGTGGGGTTTGCCGACAATCTGATGATCGGACGGCTGGGAGACGACGCGATTTCCGGCGTGTATGTGGGCAACCAGCTTCAGACTGTGGTGCAAATGTTCATTGGCGGCATTGAGGGGGCCATTCTCATCCTTTCGGCCCAGTACTGGGGCAAAAAGGACAGTGACAGTATCCGCAAAGTAGTCTCTATTGGGGTGCGGGCGGCCTTTGTGGTGGGCCTGGCCTTTACCCTGGCGGGGGTGCTGTTTCCCGGGGCCATTATCGGCATTTTTACCAAAGACCCCGGCGTGCTGCAAGAAGGCGCGGCCTACCTACAAATTGTGGGCTTTACTTATCTGTTTTTCAGCGTCTCCCAGGTGATGATTGCCGCTATGCGCAGTGTGGAGACCGCTAAAATCGGCCTGTACATCTCCATTATGGCCCTGGTGGTAAATGTGGGCCTGAACTACATTCTTATTTTTGGTAAGCTGGGCTTGCCCGCCCTGGGGGTGCGGGGTGCGGCGGTGGCCACGCTGATCTCCCGGATACTGGAAATGTCCGTCAGCCTGGGGTATGTGCTGTGGGTAGATAAGAAGCTGCGCTTCTCCTTTCGGGACCTGTTGGGCACAGACCGCCAGCTGCTAAAGGACTTTTTGCGCTATGGCCTGCCGGTGATTGGCGGGCAGGTGGTGTGGTCGTTTAATATGCTGGCAAATACCAAGATTATGGGCTTTTACAGCGCCGGGGTTATGGCCGCCGTAAGCATTACCGGAATGCTGCACAACCTGATTTATGTATGGATGAACGGCCTGTCCTCTGCGGTGGGGATTATCACAGGAAAAACGGTGGGGGCTGGCCAGTATGAAAAAATGAAGGAGTATGCCAAGACCGTGCAGGCCATCTTCCTGGTGGTGGGGCTGGTTTCCGGGGGGCTGATACTGCTGTTCCGGGACGGCTTTATTGGCCTGTACAACGCTACCCCAGAGGCCAGAGGCTACTCGTACCAGTTTATCAACGTAATCTCCGTCACGATTGTGGGCACCTGCTACCAGGCGGCATGTCTGTTTGGTCTGGTGAAGTCCGGGGGAGACATCTCCTTTGTGTTCAAAAA
>JAAWSH010000062.1 GCA_022801475.1 Acutalibacter sp.
GATGATATTGATTTGGATAAAGCCTTCTTTTTTTACAGGTGTATTCATAGTGTGGTTCCTTTCTATTGTTTTGTTTTGGGTGATACGGGCCTGCGCGCCCGCACACCCATGTGCGCGGGGGGTGGCGGGTGGGGGTGGCTGGGCATAAGGTCGTGGGGCTTCCGCAGCCCCACACCCTGCGCCAGCGCTGTGGTGGCGCTGGACCCGCCAATGTGTCCTACTAAGGTTCCCTAACCGTGCTGGCCCGGCCTACATGTCCCGCCGAGAGAGCGCACAGCTTTGCGTGACTCCGCGAAGTGGATGCAATGTTTACGTTGCCTAGCCTTTTACGCTGCCCATCACCAGGCCGGTAGTGAAGTACTTTTGCAGGAAGGGATATACGCACAACACCGGCACCATGGCCAGGAACATCTGGGCCGCGTTGGTAGTGCGGGCATTGACCAGATTCAGGTAAGTGCCCATTTCCGCGCTGATATTGGTCACATTGCGGAAGAAAGCCTCGGGGTTGATGACCACGGTCTGTAAGTAGGTCTGCAAGGGATAGCGGGTAGTAGAGTTCATATAGATCATGCCGTCAAACCAGCTGTTCCAGTGGTACACAAATGAAAACAGAGTTACCGTGGCCAGGGTGGGGGTGCATACCGGCAGAATCACCCGTACCAGGGTAGAAACATGTCCCGCCCCGTCAATATAGGCGGCTTCCTCCAGCTCCTTGGGCAGGCTGCGCATATAGTTCATAACCACCAGCATGTTAAAAACATTGACCGCGCCGGGCAAAATTAGGGCCAAAAGGCTGTCCATCAGCCCTGTCCACTGGACCACCAGGTAGTTGGGGATCAGTCCGCCGTTAAACAAAATCGTGATGACAAAGAACCAAGAGAACACGTTCCGCGCCCGGAACTCCCTGGTAGATTTAGAGAGCGGGTAGGCTGTTAAAACAATAAGAACAATGTTCAGGGCCACACCCAGCACAGTGCGCTGCACGGAAATGCCCAAAGAGGTGATAAACTGGCTGTTGGTAAGGATGAAGGAATAGGCCGCAGTGTTAAAATCCACTGGCCAAAAAGTCACCTGGTTGGCCGCCACAGCCACCTTGCTGGAAAAAGACATGGCCAGCAGGTTGACCATGGGCAAAATGCAAACCAGCGCCATAACGGTAAGCAGCAGGTAGTCAAAGACCATAAAGACCTTACGGGAGGGCGACGCTTTTGATTTCATATTTTTTTCCTCCCTTAGAATATCCGGTAGCCGGCAAAACGGTCGGCCATCCAGTAGGATGCGGTTACAAAGATCAGGGACACCCCGGACTTAAACAGGCCCGCGGCGGTGGAAAGGGCAAACTGGGTGCGCTCAATGCCCAGGCGGTACACGAAGGTATCCAGAATATCTCCGGTAGAGTACACAGCGGGGCTGTAGAGGTTATAGATCTGGTCAAAGCCGCCGTTGAGAATGTCCGCCATGCTTAACACGGTCATCAGCACAATGGTGCTGAGAATGCCGGGCAGCGTGATGTGCCAGGTCTGCTTCCAGCGGTTCGCGCCGTCGATGGAGGCGGACTCATACAGCGCCGGGTCCACGCCGGTCAGGGCGGCCAGGTAGATAACGGACTTAAAGCCAAAGTTTTTCCATACGTCCGTAACCACCATGGTAATAGGGAACCAGAAGGAATCCCCCAGGAAGAAGGGCGCCTTTGCCCCAAAAGCCTGGAAAGCCCGGCCCACAATGCCGCTGCTGGGGGAAAGGATATCTACAAAGATACCCGAAAGGATAATCCAGGAGAGGAAGTTGGGCAGGTAGACCATGGTCTGATAGGTGCGCTTTAGGCCAGAGCGGCTCACCTCGTTCAACAGCAGAGAAAAGGTGACGGGCACCACAATGTTACCAATCATCTTGGCTAAAGAGATAACAATTGTGTTGCGGATAACCGGCCAGAAGTTGGGCATGGAAAACAGGTTTTGAAAGTTCTTCAGCCCTACCCATTCCGAGCCGAACAGGCCGTTGGCTGGGTTAAACTTTTGAAAAGCGATTACGGTTCCCACCATGCCGCCATAAGAATAGATGGCCACCAGAACGACGGCCGGAATCAGCATAATGTAAAGGGGCAGCTCCCGCAAAAACTTATCGGTACGGCGCTGCGGTTTTGGCGCGGCTTTCGCGCCCTGTGTGGATTTGCTGCTCACTTTTTGTTCACCACCTTGGTATATTGGGGTACATATTTGACCTGATAAATTGTGAAATGAGCTTTGGATCTACGTCCTAAAGAGGCCTGCGGCCTTTTTCCCTATTTTAGTCAACAGGCCCGAAGCAAATTTCTTCGCTCCGGGCCTATTGACTCATCAGTAATTAGGAGTTAATTAGGAGATTAGCGTAATCATTGGGCCGGATAGAGCTTCTCCAGCTCGTCCAGAGTCTCCTGACCGCCGGCGTTCAGCCACTCGGTTACAAACTGGTCGAAGTGGTCTACAGGCTTTGTTCCGGTGATAATATCGATGAACTCCTGCAAAACCATATCGCCCAGCACAGAAGAGTTCTGCACCCAGATGTCGGGAATATCGTTGGCCATAATGTTGACCACTTCCTCCCCGGCCGCCTGATGGGCCAGGTCAATGGGCATAGAGCCATACTGGCTGATCTGCCCCCAGGTGCCGTAGGCATTGGTGTCGTCCTTCATGGGGCCGTCGCCATAGCCAAAGCCAGAGGAGTAGTTATAGTACTGCAAGGCAGTGCCGCCCAGGTCGCCGGGATCGCCCTTTTCCAGGGCAGCCAGAACCTGCTCGGAGAACAGCTCGGTGGGGATGCCAATGAAGATGGGGCAGAAACGGTACTGCTCGTCGGCCCAGTAAGTCTGGAAGTCCTCTTCACTGCCGCTGATGGCGGTCTTTTCGTACAGGTTCAAAATCTTGATCAGGGCCTCGGGATGCTCACACTGAGAGCTAATCATAAAGAAGTCAAAGGTCTGGTTGCTCAGGATGCCCAGCTGAGGCTTTGTGCCCTCTACAGTGGGGATCTTATAGGGACGGGTAATGGTGCCGTCGGCCTGGTAGGTCAGGTTGAAGGGATGCCAGTCGCCCCAGCAAGCATGATACATCATGCCAATTTTGCCGGTGGCCACGTCAGTTTCCATGCTAGCCACGTCTTTTACCACAAACTCGGGGTCAAACACGCCCGCATCGTACAGCTCTTTGGCCACAGTCAGAGCATCTTTGCAGGCGGGATTCAGGTAGGAGTTGGTAATCTTTCCATCCTCGCCCCGGTAGAAGATACCCGTTTTCTGGAAAGCGGGCACGCCATAAGCCGCAAACAGGCCACACAGGGTGCCATAGTTGTTTTGCAGCACATCGCCGGCCAGACCCAGACCAAAGGTGTCGCCGTCCACGCCGTTGCCATCCGGGTCGCCGGTGGTGAACAGCTTAGCTAGCTCTACCATCTCCTCCACCGTAGTGGGGGGCTGGGAATTAGTGTTCTCCAGCCAGTCGTCTCGAATCCACAGGTTAAAGGCCTGGTGGAAGTTATCGGTCATATAGGGATAGCCAAACATTCTGCCGTCAAAAGAAATCCCCTTAAAGCAGTCCGGGAACTGCTCCTGATAGGCTTTCACCGCATCGGTGGCATACTGCTCGTACACGTCGGTAATGTCCATCAGGTAGCCGGCGTCGTGGGCCTGCTTCAGGTAGGTGTGGTCCCCGTGGCGGAACACGTCCGGAAGGTCGCCAGAGGCCAGCAGGGTGTTCAGCTTGTTGTTATACGCGTCTGTACTAATATCGGCGGTAAAAGCGATCTCTATGTCGATATTCAGCTCTTCCTTAATTTTGCGGGTCCATACGTTGTCCTCAAAGGTGTCGCCGTCTTTAAACTGCTGCACCGCAGAGGACTGCATGCCCACGGTAATGGTGACGGGCTCCGCATAGGGGGTCAGGGGGCCGTCCTCGGTATTTCCGCTCTGGGAAGATTCGGGGGTAGAGGCGTCGCCGCCAGAGGTCTCGGCCGTAGAGGACGAGCTCTTATCGGCAGTGGAGCCGCTGCTGCCAGTGTCGCCGCCGCAGGCGGTCAGGCTAAGCACTAGGCACAGGGCCAGCAGCAGGGTAAGAACACGCTTGCTTAGGTTGGTTTTCATTCTCTTTCCGTCCTTTCATGTTAAAGTTTTCGCCTGCCCCCCGGGAAAAGACTTTCCCCCGCTTAGGATAGGACAGGCCGGAATTTTAGGCCTTTTCAGGCATTATCTCATAGCGGACAAACGCAAACCTCCTGCTGTCCGGAGCCCAGGAGTTCACATTAATGGTGCCCTGTCCGCCAAAGAGAGCCACAATGGTTTTCAAGGGGCCGCCCGCCGCCGACATTAGCTTTAGCTCCACATTTTTGTGGGGTACATGCTCGCCGGGCTCTACGTCGCCCTTGCGGTACCCCAGCGCCACCACCCACTGCCGGTCTGGGGAGATGTGGGGGAACCAGATGTTCCAGTCCTCTTCAAAGGTCATTTGGGTCTGCTCTGTACCGTCTGCCCTCATGCGGAAAGCCTGCATCAGCCCCGCGCGTACAGAGTTAAACCAAATATACTCTCCCGCGCTGTCATATTCCGGGCCATCGTTCAGCCCTGGGGCGTCGGTCAGCCGAGTCTCTTCGCCGCCCTCTACCGGAATGGTATAGATGTCGAACTCGCCTTTTCTCTGGGCACAGTAGGCCAGGGTCTTTCCGTCTGGGGACCAGCCGTGCAAATAGCTGGGGGCCAGGGGCGTCACCAGTCTGGGCACCCCGCCGGAAAGAGGCACTGTATAGATGCGGGACTGGCCGTCCTCTTTGGTGCCGTGGCTTACAGCAATACTCTTACCGTCTGTGGAGAGCACATGGTCATTGTTGCAGTTTTCCACAAAATCCGTTTCCACCAGGGTGCTTTCCTTGGTTTCCAGGTCAAAGCGATAGATACGCCCTTCGCTATTATAGGCCAGGAACTTCCCGTCGGGAGACCAGTTGGGGGCCTCAATGAGATAGTCAAACTCCGCCACAGTCTCTACGCCGCCAGTCTCCATATTATATATCTGAAGAATAGATCGGTCGCGAGAACGGTCCCACAGGTTCAGCTTCTCCAATTCTGCCAAGACTTCTTTCAGCTCCTTTATATATTTTGCTGCGCGGCCCAAAGGACCTGGGGCGCACCCGCTTCTTGATTTGAATACAGTATATCATGATAAACGCGCGTTTGCAAGGGGGAAAATGCGATTTAGCAATAATGCACGTGATTAACGCGAAAGTTTTATATTGATTTCACAAATCTGATTGAAACTCCATATTTTTACCTTTTTCGCCCTTGACAGACCAACCGGGGAAATGCTAGTATATTTGCGGGTGAATACGTGTTTATTCCATGGCTTTTCCCGCTCGGTCCGCTATTCCGCTGTTGCTGTAATGCATATTTTTCCACACTGGGGTCTTTACTTTTTCACCTGTCTGTACTAAAATATAAACAGTTGTAAACAGATCGAACAGTGCGACTTAAAGGAGAACGGCATTTGTGAAACGGATCAGCAGTAATGATATTGCCCGCTTGGCAGGAGTTTCCCGCAGTACGGTAAGCCGGGTGATTAACGGCTATACCAATGTCCCCCCCGAAACCTACGAGCGGGTCATGAAGGTAATCAAGGAATACCATTATTATCCCCAGGTCTCTGCCCGGGCTCTTTCCGGCAAAAGTACCAATACCATTGGTCTGTTCTGGGTAGGCCGCAGCCGTCTGGCTATGGATCCACTAACCAGTTCCTATTTTATGCATGTAGTGGACGCCGCCGCCGAGCGGGGGTATCTGGTTTTGGCCAGTTTTATTGACGACCTAACGGACAGCGCCAATGTTCAGAAAGTGCGGAAGATTTACATGGAAGGCCGCATCGACGCGGGAATTTTTGTTGGCCTAAGCAATACTGAGCCTCTTGTGGATGAGCTACTTGAGATGGACAAGATTGTGGGTATTTTTGATTATTTCCATGAGGGCGAGGACCAGCCCCATCGCCTTTCATCTAATTTTGAGCGGGATTCCGGCGAGGCGGTTATTGACTATCTCTATGACTTGGGCCACCGGAAAATCGCCATTATTGATGGGGACCTCAGCCGCCTAAGCTGTATCCACCGCCATGAAAGCTACATGCGGGGCATGCTGAAGCACAGCCTCCCTTTGAAAAACAAATGGCTGGCCTACGGCGGCATTATTGAGGAAACCGGCTATCCCGCCGCCAAGCAGCTGCTGGAAAACAGCCTGGACGATTTGCCTACCGCCATCTGTGCCAATAATGACGGTGTGGCTTTTGGGGTGTACCGAGCCTGTGCTGGACTGGGGCTGCGTATTCCCCAGGACATCTCTGTGGTCGGCATGGACGCCCGCCCTGAGGGCAAAACCGTTTCTCCCCCGCTGACTACTTATTATTACGACTTTCAGCGGCTGTTCGCGTCTCTGACTAACCGAGTCATCGACACCATTGAGGAAAAGCCCGATGTGCTTCAAGCAGATTTTATCCCAGGCCAGCTGTTGGTGCGGGAATCCACGGCTCCTCCCAGAACAGAAACTTAAACGCGCGTTTATTCCAAAAAATTCTTTTACAAATTGCTCCTTTACTGTTCCGCCTTGCCATAGAACATCACATATTTGTAAACTTTCAGTAAATATCCATCGGTATCTGAAACATCATGCAAACAGTAAGGCTATGGCCAGGCCCAGTTCAGATCTATTGTCAGACAGGCCGCAGCGCTCCATGGCTTTGTGGCTGAAATCATAAGAAGAAAGCGAGGAATATCATCATGGCAGGAATCATTAACAACAATCTTTTAGCGCAGGTGGGCTTTATCGTCCGCGATATTGAGGTGACCAAGCGGAAGTTTGCCGAATTTTTCGGCGTGCCTGTGCCGGACCATTTTGACGGCGGCAAATATGAAGTCACCGGCACTACGGTAGAGGGCCAGCCTGCCCCGGACGCCAACTGCTGGATGGCCTTTTTTGACGTGGGTCCCGGCATTCAGATTGAGCTCATCCAGCCCAACGGTGTGAAGAGCACCTGGCAGGATTTTCTGGACCAACATGGCGAGGGCATCCACCACATCGCTTTCCAGGTGAAGGGCATGGATGAGAAAATTGCCTCCTGCGAAAGCTTTGGCATGAAGTGCGTGCAGCGGGGCAAGTACGGCGGCGGCAATGGCGAGTACGCCTATATGGACGCCCACGGTGATCTGAAATGCCTGATCGAACTGCTGGAAAACTACTAAGGGAGCGTGTTTATGAGTAATATCATTGTAATTGGCGCATCCCAGGGCTTGGGGCTGTGCTTGGTGCGCGATCTTTTGTCCCAGGGCTGTCAGGTAGCGGCAGGAGTGCTAGGCGGTGGAGCCCTGGCTCCCTTACAGGAGCAATACTCCCAGCAGCTGCTGGTTTTTCCCGGGGACGTCACCCGCATGGAACAGCTGACAGCAGGGGCCAAGGCCTGCCAGGACTTTTTTGGCCAAGCCGACGCGGTCTGCGTGGTGGCCGGGGTACTATTACCCGGCGACCGGGAGAAACTTTTGCACCAGTGCGACCTGGCGGAACTAGAGGCTACCTTCCAGGTGAACGCCTTTGGACCCATCCGAGCAGCCCAGGCCTTTTTACCTGTGCTAAAGCCCGGCGGGCGCTTTTTCGCCATTACCTCAGAGGGTGTGGGCGTAAAGAGCTGCGGCACCTGGGTGCCCTGTTACGGTCTTTCCAAAACCGCGGCCACTAAGGCCTGCGGCATTCTCAACGCCTCTTATCCAGACGCGGACTTCTACGCTGTGCACCCGGGCCGCATGAACACAGAGATGGGCCGCACCACCGCGCAGATTGAGCCGGAAGAGACCGCCGCCGCCCTATGCAAAATGCTTACCGGGCAGGTGCCCCTGCACCGGGAGAGCTGGTACATTGATTACAAGGGAGAGCCTATGGAGGCATAGGGCTCCCCATGCAAAAAAGGGCCCCGTCTTAAAGTACGGTGCTCATACGACAGTAACCAGCCGCAGCAACTTGCCTTGCTGCGGCTGGTTTTGTATTCTTTTCTGCTAGATGCTAGTATGGAATGAATCAGACTAATAAACTGGAATTTATGAGGGCAAAAGTACGAATGGGAAACTCAGGAATATGACTGCGGTATATCTTACAAAAAAGATAAGATGTTGCTGCTGTATAGAGAAGGTGGCAGAGTTGTAAATAATGTATGGACTAGGTCGGCAGGTGGTCACTTTGAAGCATATGAGTTAAATGATGCAAAGGCTTGTGTTCTTAGAGAAATGGAAGAGGAATTGGGTTTGAGATCAGATGATATTGAAGGATTAACACTTAAATTAAAGAAAAGATACCCAGAAGGATTTGAAGTGGAAA
>JAAWSH010000063.1 GCA_022801475.1 Acutalibacter sp.
CTGGGTAAAAAGACGGCGTTCTCGTTTTTTCAATTGAGCCAAAGGGTCTGTTTTAAAACTTCGAAAAGCCGTCTTTCGCCGAAAGCCAGCGGCCTCTGTGTCAAAAAAACCGCAAGAAAGACTGTCGCCTTTCTTGCGGTTTTCCTTGAGTCTTTCTCGTTTTTCCTTAAAATCCTGACTGTTCTCCTGGTTTAAAACAGGCTCTATATCCCAAAGCGCCTATTTTAGTTTGCCTCAAAATAAGCCTTAAAGGCCCGGTATGCCATATACAGATCCAGTTTTGAGATGACCTCAAAGGGCGCGTGCATGGAGAGCACCGGTACGCCAATGTCAATGACATCCGCGTTCAGCCGGGCCACATCATAAGCCACCGTACCGCCGCCGCCCTGGTCTACCTTGCCCAGCTCACCGATCTGCCACAGCACATCCGCATCTTCCAGAACCCGACGCACCCAGCCCAAGAACTCGGCCGACGCGTCATTGCTTCCGCCCTTGCCCCGGCTGCCGGTATACTTGGCAATGCCCACGCCACGGTTGAAGAAGGTGGAATTACCCAGCTCAAAGCAGGAGGCGTAGGTGGGGTCATAGGCAGCGGTCACGTCAGCGGAAAGGCAGTTGGACATGCTCCACACATGCTGGGGCTCCAGGCCCTCGGCCCGGGCCAGGTCGCTGACAAAGTAGTTCAGATACTCCGAGCACAGGCCCGTATTGCCCACGCTGCCGATCTCCTCCTTGTCCGCCAGCACCGTGATGGCCGTACGCTCTGGGGCGCCGCAGTCGAACAGGGCCTCCAGGGCAGGGTAGGCGCAAACCCGGTCGTCGTGGCCGTAGGCGCCAATCATGCTGCGGTCCAGGCCAATGTCCACCGCCGGAAAAGCGGGCACAAACTCCAGCTCGGCGGAAACAAGGTCGCTCTCAATAATACCATACTGGTCGTGGAGGATCTTCATCACGTTCAGTTTGTACAGCTGTTCGCCCTCCTCGGTCAGGGGCAGGCTGCCCACCAACACATTCAGGTCCTCGCCGCTGAAAGCCTCGCCAATCTTCTTGACAGCCTGGTCCTTGCCCAGGTGGGGAAGAATGTCCGTGATACAGAACTGGGGGTCGCCGGGGTTCTCGCCAATGCAGACCGTTACCTCGCTGCCATCCTTGCGCACGATCTTGCCGTGCAGGGACAGGGGCATAGCGGTCCACTGGTACTTCTTAATGCCCCCGTAGTAGTGGGTTTTCAGCAGGGCCAGCTCGTTGCTCTCATACAGGGGAATGGGTTTTAGGTCAATGCGGGGGCTGTCGATATGGGCGGCGGCAATGCGCACACCCTCTGCCACGCCCTTTTTGCCAATGACGGCCAGGCACATGGCCTTGCCCCGGTTGTTGTAGTAGACCTTTGCCCCCGCGCTATACTTTTTGTTGGGGTCAAACTCCACAAATCCGGCAGCCTGGGCGGCCTTCACGGTCCAGTCCACGGTCTCCCGCTCGGTTTTGGCCGCGGTGATAAAGTCCTTGTATCCCTCGCCAAAGTCCATCGCCTTGTCCATCTGCTCCAGGCAGACTTTCACGGCCTTTTTAGAACGATCCATCAAAAGCTGTTCGGCCAGCTGTTTAGCCTGGTCCTTTTTTGCGTTTTCTTCCATGATTAAGAGCCTCCTTTTGGCAATGTCTTACTGCGGTTCATTCTACTCTTTCCCGGTGGAAATGTCAAGGGGTGCGGGACGTTCAAGGACCAGAGTCCTTTTCATCCGTTGTCAAGGGTTCAGCTTTACGGCCCCGCGCCCCCTTACCCAGGCCCCGACTGCCCCTTCGGCAAGGTAATGAACTGGTTCTACCGGAAAGCGTTCAAGATCCAGGCCAGGACGCGTTATGCCCCGAAGCCGGCAGACAAAACCAGGCGGAACCCCAAAGCTTTGTCCATAAATTTGCTCGGTCTCCACTCCCTCACCCACCGTACAGCCGCGCATAGATCTCCCGGCTTTTCAGTACCTTTTTCACATAGGCCGCTGTCTCTGGAAAGGGGATGCTGTGCAGGGTCTCCCCGTCTTTGGAGTGTTCCCCTTCCTCCAGCCAGCGGTCTACATTCCCAATGCCCGCGTTATACGCTGCCAGGGCCACCTCCATACTCCCGTTATAGTGGTCCAGCAGCCGCCGCAAAAGAGCGCACCCGCAGTGAATGTTGTCGTTCACGTCGAACATATCCCCGCCCCCATTCTCCGGCGGATATTCCTCGGCCATCCAGCGGAACGTCTCCTCGGTCAGCTGCATCAGTCCCCTGGCCTGGGCCCGGGAAGTGGCCCTGTGGTCAAAGCCGCTCTCGGTCTTGATCACCGCGTACACCAGCTCTTCTTCCAGGCCGAACTCCCTGGCCTCTTGGGCCACCACCTGGCTATAGTCCCGGGGATAAATCCGTACCATCACCCACCCGGCCAGCCTGGGCCCTGCCGCCACTGCCCCAAGAGACAGAACCAGCAGCACCAAACCGGCTATGCACAGCTTCCTCATGGCCATCACCCGCCTTTCAGTTGGGCCGCAATGGCCCTTACGCTTTCCTTCAGGTCCTCTCCTCCGGAATTTTCCACCACCCAGTCCGCCCGCTGGGCGTAGAATTCCGGGGGTTGCTGGGCCGCGAACCGGATCCGGGCCTGCTCTTCGCCTATACCGTCCCGGACCATTACCCGCTCCAGCCGCAGCTCTTCTGGGGCGGTTATTGCAATGATCCGCCTGCACATGCTGTCCAGTCCGGCCTCAAATAGAGTGGGGGCGTCCAGCACCACAGGGCCGGCAGCCTCCCCAGCCAGCCGCCGCACTTGGGCCGTGATGCGGGGAAAGGTGATCTCACCCAAAAGCCGCCGCCCCTGGGGGCTGGCAAAGGCCCGGCTTGCCAAAAGCCGCCGGTTCAGGCGCCCTTCTGGGGCCACGTCCTGGCCAAAAGCCTGGCGCAGCTCCTCCAAACAGGCCCCGTCATATACCTGGGGGCTGCGGGTTAGGGCGTCGCAGTCAATGACTGTCAGTCCCCGCTCCTCCAAAAGCTTTGCTGCTGTGGACTTCCCCGCGCCGCTTTGCCCCACCAGCCCCGCCACCAGAGGGCCAGGCGCTTTCCGCACCCGGTGGGCCGCTGCCCGTATCAACCGGTTATACACCGCCAGGCCTATCCCCTGCTGCCCGGGACGCTGGGCAAAGACCTCCTCTGCCCCCAGCTGGTCCAACTGGTGCAGGGCCCCAAACAGCCGTCGGGCCTGCTCCCCCTGGTCATATCGGGGCCCATAGGATAGGCTGGGGCCAGTAAGCAGGGGTTTTGTCTCGTCAAAGCATAGGGCAAAGCACCCGGGCCGGGCATTGACAAAAGCCGCGAACTCCTGGGAGGAACCGTCAAAAATGGTCACCTTTGCGGCCGGGGCATAGTGCTGGTATTTCATGCCCGGAGAAAGAACCTTTTGTCCTGGCTCCAGGCGGCTGAATACCGCTGGGTCTACCTGGACCGTGCCCAAGACCGCCTCCAGCTGAGGGAGGGTGATCCCACCCGGACGAAGCAGCCGGGGAGTCTCCCCCGCCAGGGACACCACGGTGGACTCTACCCCCACCGGGCAGTCTCCGCCATCCAGAATAGCGTCTACCCGGCCGTTCATGTCCTCATACACATGGGCAAAGCCCGTGGGGCTGGGCCTGCCGGAGCGGTTGGCCGAGGGTGCGGCCAAAGGGACCCCCGCTGCCTGGATCACTCTCTGGGCTGTGGGGAGACTGGGAAATCGCACCGCCACGGTAGAGAGCCCGCCGCTGGTCTCTGGAGGTATTCTGTCCGATTTTTCTAAAATTATGGTCAGCGGCCCTGGCCAAAAGGCCCTGGCAAGCTTTTTGGCCGCCTCTGGCACCTCCCGTACCAAGGGCGCCAGCTGGTCCCAGGACCCAATATGGGCAATCAGCGGGTTATCGCCCGGACGGCCCTTAGCGCTAAAAATTTTTTTCACTGCTTCTCCGTCCAGGGCGTTGGCCGCCAGGCCATACACGGTCTCAGTGGGAATGGCCACCAGCCCCCCGGCCCGGAGGATCTCCCCAGCCCGGGCCACCCCCTGAGGGGAGCTGTCCAGTATCTCCGTCACCATCAGGCCTCTGTCTCCTCCCTCAGCTTCTCTGCCCGGTCGGCGGCAATCAGACTGTTCACAATCTCGTCCATGCCCCCAGCCAGCACCTCTTCCAGCTTATACAGGGTCAGGCCAATGCGGTGGTCTGTTACCCGAGATTGGGGAAAGTTGTAGGTGCGGATGCGCTCGGAACGGTCTCCGCTGCCCACCTGGCTGCGGCGCTCCTCTGCCACCTGGGCGCTGGCCTTTTCCCGCTCTTGGCCCAGCAGCCGGGCCCGCAGCACTTTCATAGCCTTATCCTTATTTTTGTACTGGCTGCGCTCGTCCTGGCACTCCACCACCATGCCTGTGGGCAGGTGGGTAATACGGATAGCGGAGGAGGTCTTGTTGATATGCTGCCCCCCGGCCCCGCTGGACCGGAATGTGTCTATTTGCAGGTCTTTGGGGTCAATGTCCACCTCCACCTCTTCGGCCTCGGGCAGCACAGCCACCGTGGCGGCAGAGGTGTGGATGCGCCCCTGGGTCTCGGTCTCGGGCACCCGCTGCACTCGGTGGGCCCCGCTCTCGTACTTCAGCTTGGAATAGGCCCCCGCCCCGTCGATGAGAAAGCTCACTTCTTTAAAGCCCCCCAGCTCGGTCTCGTTCAGGTTGACAATTTCTGTGCGCCAGCCCTGCTTTTCCGCATAGGCTGTGTACATGCGGTACAGGTCATAGGCAAACAGAGCCGCCTCTTCCCCGCCGGTGCCCCCGCGTATCTCCATAATTACATTCTTCTCGTCATTGGGGTCCTTGGGCAGCAGGAGCAGCTTGATTTCTTCCTCCAGCTGGGCCAGGGCCTGCTCGTTCTCCTTGATCTCCTCCTGGGCCATTTCCCGCAGCTCCCGGTCCGAGGACTCCTCCAGCAGCTCCTTTGCCCCAGAAAGGGCGTCCTGGCAGCGCAGATAATTGCCATACGCCGTAATAATGGGCTCCAGCTCCCGGCTCTCTTTCATCAGCTGGGCAAAAAGAGCGGGGTCCGCGGCACTTTGGGGATCATAGAGCTTTTGGGTCAGCTCTTCATAGCGATTCTGAAATACTTGCAAGTTTTCAAACATAGTCGCGTCCTCTATTCTTAAATCTATAAAATCATTACGCCTGGGGCCTAAAGTGGGAAGCATTGCCCGGTCAGGAAGCGCCCTCTAAACCACCGGAGGCTAAACCATACGTCACAAGGCCTAGAGTCTGTTCCAAGGCTGGAGAAAAGTCAGGTTTTTTCACACAGAGGCCAGTGGTTTTCGGCGAAAAGACATCTTCTCCTTGCTTTAAGGCAGACTCTGCCCCCTTTTGGGGATGCAGCCCAGATCCACAGTCTCCCGTCAGCTTATAAAAGGAACCCTTAATCCCGGATAAACCCCCGGTCCCTTTGGGGAATGTCCTCCTGGCCCCCAGCATACCGCTCTGCCCGCATATGCAAGTCATACTTTTCCCGCAGGCGGACAATCTCCGCCATCACCAGTCCGGCATGGTGGGCGTCCAGGGCTGTCTGGTCCCGCCATCTGTCTATAAGCAGTATGGTTTCCGGGTCCTCCAGGGGGAGAAAACACTCATACCGCAGGTTTCCCTCCTCTGCCCGAATCTGGTCTACCAGGCCGGAAGCCCTCATCTCTTGGGCAAACTGGCGGGCGCTGCCCTTTTGCCCCTGGTAATAAATATGAATGGTAATTGCCATGCTAGCTCTCCTCCCGGATGACCTTCTTGATGTTTTTCTCACACTTCAGCCTGGGCAGCATCACTTCTCGCCCACAACCCAGACACCGGATTTTGAAATCCATTCCCACCCGCAGCACCAGAAATTCCCGGCTGCCGCAGGGGTGGGGCTTTTTCATTTGCAGCTGGTCCCCTACCCGCACATCCACGGGCAGCGCCTCCTCTCCTGACTCAAAGCGGCCTTTGCCTCAAAAGGCAAAAGCCGCCCTGGGTTTTTATTAATCCACGGGTGAAGCCACGTTCATCCTGGGCTGCTGAGAGTCCGCCTGGGCATTGGTCTGGACAGACTCTGGGGCCATGGTCACCGTCATGGTGTAAGTTCCTATCACCCAGCAAGCCTCCCCCGCCGAGCCCGTAAGGGTCACTGTGGCCGGCACGTCTACGCTGCCCGCCTGGGCGTCTACATTGGTCATATCCAGCTGCACCATCAGGGCGTCTCCAGTTAGCTTAGAGACCTGCGCCGCTGGCCCCAGCAGGTTTACTTCCAGGGTGCGGGTGGTTAGGGTGGCCTCCAGCCCGCCAGCGGTAGGCGCGTTCAAAATTTGCACATTTCCCTCCGGCACGGTAACGGCGGCCTGGCGGTAGCCGTTTAGGTTAATGGTCACCTTGGCGGTGGCCACGGTGTTGGTAGAAGAGTTACTCACTGTGTTGGTAATGTTCCTGGCCCCGGCTGGAATGGGGATCTCCATATTAAACACCGAGGTGCGGTCGCTAAGCTCCAGACTGGCAAAGTCAATGATCTCTTCCAGCCGTATCTCGGAAATACTGTCCAGGGTCTCTTGAGAGCCAGCTATGTCAATCTCCGCCGGCTCGATAATAATCCGGTTGTCCGGGAAACCGACCGGCTGGTGAGCCGTAGTTACCCGCAAGGGAACAGTCTTTTTGGGCATAACCGGCATGGTCACCTGCACCGAATCAATATCGGTGGACAGGTACAGTCCGCTGGTATCGGTAATCTCCTGATTCTCCTGGTCAAAAAGCCGCAGCGGGCAGGTGGCCTCCACAGTCTCCCGCAAGGGACTCTCCGCATTATAGGCTACCTCTACCCGGCTGATTTTGTTCACCGCAGACTCCGGCCCAGAGACAACTACCCGCTCCTCCGAGAGCACGGCGGTACCCGGGTAATAGCCTGCATCCGCCTTATAGTTTAAGTTCATCTCAATGGGCAGGGCGGTCTCCCGAAAGCGGTCGTACTCAATATTGATCTCCTCCGGCTTTACAGAAACGATCTCATAGTCCGTCATAGAAGAGCGCTTAATGGCCCGCACCGCAGCAGTCATTTTTTGCATGGTATTGCCTGTCAGTTTGGTGGAGGCCGGATTCAAAGAGGCCGTTACCTGAAAGTCCTCTGCCGTTAGCTTAGAGGTAATCACACTGCTGCCCGAAACTTCTATATCCACGTTGGCGTAGCTGGTGTTAAACACCCGCAGGCCATCGGCCTGGGCCTCGGCAGACAGGTTCACCTCAATGGGCACGTCGTAAATGGTATAGTTTACGTCGCTGGCAGAAATCATCACAAACCAGGCCACCAGCGCTGTTATAAAAGAGCACGCCAGCACAAAGCTGTTGTGGTACAGCAGCTGGCCCAGCGAGCGCTTTTTTTTGCCTTTGGCCGTTTCTTTCATGGCCAGGACCTCCTTTCACCTCACCTGTGGTTCAAAATCCACTTTACCGCTTTTTTGCGCGGCCAATCCCCAGCCGGCCCAAGATGTGGCCAGCGGGGTCGCTTTTTTCCTGTTCGCCAATGAGCAGCTCCTCCAGGGTCTCGGTCAAAGTCAACCGGGTGTAGTTCCGGGTCAGCCGTCCCCCCAGGGCAATAGAAATCTGCCCGGTCTCCTCAGAGACCACCACTACCACCGCGTCCGAGTTCTCGCTCATGCCCAGGGCCGCCCGGTGGCGGGTACCCAGCTCGGCGCTTACCGTAGTACTGCTGGTTAAGGGCAGAATGCACCCCGCAGCACAGATACGCCCCTCCCGGATAATCATGCCCCCATCGTGCAAGGGGGCCTTATTGAAAAAGATATTGGCAATTAACTGCCCCGAGGGCCCCGCGTCTACCAGGGCGCCGGTTTCGATAATCTCTCCCAGGCGGGTACTGCGCTCAAAGATAATCAGCGCCCCCATGCGCAGCTGCTGCAAAATGCCCGTGGCCTCCACCACCCCGGCAATCGCCTGGCGGGTCCCGGCCCGGCCGCTGTCCTTGTCCCGCACCCCCACGGCGGTGCCCAGGGTCTGTAGGGTTTTGCTGCGGCCCACCTGTTCCAGCGCCTTGCGGATTTCCGGCTGGAAAAGAATAACCACAATGACCACTGCGGACTGCAAGAAAGCCTTTAAAATCTCGTTCAATACCAGCAGTTCCCCGTAAAAAGAGAGCAGGTACAGGGCCACCAGCAGAATAATGCCTTTCACCAGCTGGCCGGCCCGGGTGTCCCTCACCAGCTTGAAGGTCAGATTCTTCGGTTC
>JAAWSH010000064.1 GCA_022801475.1 Acutalibacter sp.
TTTTGTGTTTTTCCTGCTGATCGCATTTGTAGTCACCTGTTGTACGCTGCTGTTTTTGGAAACCTTACAGGGTAATATTGGAATTTCGTTTACCCAGGAGATGATAGAAACAGCCGCCAAGCTGATATTCGGGAATGTGGTGCTGGTTAGTTTGCTATGCACAGTTATAGACAGCGTGCGCCGATGGTTTATGGTGACAAGACCTGTTCAACGTATTGCAGATGCCGCCGAGAAAATTACAGGGGGCGATTTTACAGTACGCTTCCAGCCGGTTTTTAGCATGGGCGGGCAAGATGGATTTAATACCATCATTTTCGCATTTAACCGGATGGCGGAAGAACTGTCCGGCATCGAAACCCTGCGGACAGACTTTATCTCTAATGTGTTCCACGAACTGAAAACGCCGCTGGCAATTATTCAGAATTATGGAATGATGCTCCAGCAGCCAAGCCTTTCGGAAGAACAGCGGCAAGAGTACGCCAAGACCATAACAGACGCCTCCCGATGGTTGGCCGGTCTGATTAGAAACATCCTAAAACTGAACAAGTTGGAAAATCAGCAGATTTACCCAGAGAAAGAGGCTTTTGATTTAGGGGAGCAGCTTTGCGAATGTCTTTTGACCTTAGAGGACGCCTGGGAGAAAAAGAGTATTGAACTCGACACAGATATTGCAGAAGATGTGATGGTAAAATCAGATCGTTCGCTTTTGTCCCTGGTATGGAAACAATCTGTTTTCTAACGCTTTCAAATTCACCCCGTTGGAGGGCCATGCTTCGGTCAGTTTAAAAACGGCTGGTAATTTTGCCGTTGTGCAGGTCAGCGACACTGGCTGCGGTATCAGCCCGGAAGTGGGAGCGCATATTTTTGAAAAGTTTTATCAAGGGGATACTTCCCATGCTACACAGGGGAATGGGCTGGGCCCCGCCCTGGTTAAGCGTGTCATGGACATTGTAGATGGCGATTATCAATCAGCAGCGAGGTCGGCAAGGGCAGTACGTTCACGGTAACGATCAGGAGTGTAGGAAATGGAGGGATTTAAGAAAATTCTGAAACGTATTCTTTTTCTGCCGTCTTTTGCCATAGTCCTGATTTCTGTACCAGCCTTTGCCGCAGTTATCGATGTCCTTGTGAAAAACATGAACGGGTCGTTGGCTTATATATCCTATCTCGCTCCCGCTTATGCGCTGGTTATTTTGAGTTTGGGATTTTCGGGCATTGTGCGATCTGTCCATCGTTGGGTTGAAAGCCATCCGCTAATGAAAAGGTTATTGGGTGCTCCCCTCGGCCGTCGTTATGTTAAAGATGTAAAATTTCGCGCAGAGGTATCTTTGGGTATAGGATTTATCACCAATCTGCTGTATATCACGATGAAAATGGCGTCTGGAATTTACTATCGTTCCCTGTGGTTTGTATCTCTGGCGATCTATTATGCACTTGCTGGCAGTTATGCGTTTTCTACTGCTCTACCGCAGGAGATAGCCGGAGGGCAAAGCTCGTCAGGAATTGGATCTGCGCCGTTATCGGCTGTGTGGATGTGTGCTGCTGATGATGAACCTCGCCCTCGGAGGCATTGTGACTTTTATGGTGAGGCATGACCGAGGATACAAATATCCGGGGACGCTGATCTACGCAATGGCAGGATATGCCCCTCAATGGGGAAAGAAAAAGCGTTGATTGGAGCAGGCCATTTCGTGCGCCTTGAATAACCAACCGACGGTTTTGAGAAATCAAAGCCGCCGTTCTTTTTACCCTCAAGGGGAACGACGCGGTAACGCTTACAGACATGGCGGCTGACAGGAGGCAGTTGCCATGAAGCGCATAGCCATTCGACAAAACCTGACGAGGTTTGACCCATCAAAAAAAGCCTACCCTCCGCCAAGGGGAATTTGGACCTCAAAGATGAACTATACACTGTCAAAGGAATACGAATTAATTCATTTATTCGCTCGGTAAGGTCACGGCTTACCGGGCGATTTTTGTCGTTTTTTATGGCCTGTATCGGGCAGAAAAAATTTTTTCACAAAGGGGGATTTTAGCGGGTAGCCGATGGCCTTGCCGGTGTCATGTTAGCGGAAAGGGAAAGTACCACCACCATCCCCAAACGAAAGGGGGTGAGAAGATGGGAACTATCCCCGCTTTAGCAGACCGGGTCAGTTTGACTGCTATTGCAAGCTGGTATTGAAACATGAAGCCCATTGACTATCTGCGGAAAGTGGACAGTCTGCGCTACCGTCATGTATCGTTGAGCATCCTGCCGCAGCAAGAAATGGACAAGCTCTGTACCCGGACGGTCTACGACGAAAACGGCTGTCCCCACACCTGCCTGGACGAGTACATGAAAAGCCGTCTGGAAAACAAACTCATCCGCGCCATGCCCCCGCATCCTGCGGGAGAGCGAGAACCGCCTACACCGAAAACCGACAGCTTATAACCAGCGGCGCATACGTCAACGATATTCCATTACAGCCACAGTCCGAGCGTAAGACTTCACAAAGCGAAGTCTTTGCGTCAGCAGGCGATGGGTAGGGCCACGTGAGAACCACACGGGGGTGAAAGTCCCGTGGTGGTCGCCGCCAGCCGTCCGATTTATGCCCCTTTTAGGAGGAGGAAAACATCAATACCCTTACGATGGATGGCGAATTACTTTTTGTCATTCTAAGCTCTGTGGCACAGCAGGAAGTAGAAAACATTTCCACTAACGTCAAAAAGGGCTTGAAAATGAAAATGCAGCGCGGTGAATTGGTCGGCTTCCAAACATTGTCCGAAAACAATGCAGGCAAGCAGTTGGTGAAAATCGAAAAGGACATCCGGGCGCTGGAAGCAAAACGGGCGAAGCTGGTCGATATGCGTTTGGAAGAAGTGCTGGACAAGGAAACTTATGAAAGTAACTATCTCGATCTGACAGGCCAAATCGAACAGCTTCAAGCCCAGCGCCGCGATTTGCAGGAAGCGGCGGAAAGCGAGAACGCCATGAAAAACACATTGCGGAGTTTAAAAAGATGCTGGAAGAATTTGACCGCTATATTTTTGAAAGCATAGTTGAAAAAGGAATCGTTGGGGGGTATGATGAAGAAAGCCGCAAAGACCCGGTCAACCTGGTATTCATTTACAAGACAGGTTTCCAAAGTCACATGGACGGAGCAAACTTTAAGCCGCCCCGCAAGAACAGCAAATCTGCAAAGCAGGCTGCCGGTTTGTGTTCCCATCCTACCGACAAGGTTGAAACAATATGTTCCCATCATAGTGACGGCACATGTGGAGACGGTGTGCCTCCTAACCCACACCCCCGCAGCTCCATCCCAATAATTTCCCCCTGCCTACAAAATATACCTGCGCACTGCCTCGGCCAGCCCCCACTGGTCATGGGCGGCAGTGACATGCGCTGCGGCCGCCAGGGCCTCTGACGCACCGTCTGCCACTGCCACCGAGCACCCCGCCGCTTGCAGCATGGTCAGGTCATTGCCGTTATCCCCTATGGCCATCAGCTCTTCCCGTTTCAGCCCCAGGGCTCCGGCCAGGGCCTTTAGGGCCGCGCCTTTATGGGCTGCCTCGCTATTAATTTCCATATTGTCCGCAATGCTGGAGGTGATCCGCAGCCCGCCCAGAGCCCTTAGCCGCCCCCACAGCTCTTCCCGGATCCCTGGGGCCAGATAGGGCAGGTTCAGCTTTTCCGGGCAAATCCCAGTTTCCCGCAGCATATGCCCCAGGTCCTCTACCAGATGATAGTCCTTGCCCTCCACCAGCCAGTGCTTTTTTTTGGGCAGCATCCCAGCCAGGGCCCGCCGCCGCAGGTCCCGGCTGGTAACAGCACCGCCGTGGGTATAGTACTCTATATAGAGGTCGTAGTCCTCCAGGATCTCCTGTATCTCCAGGGCCTGGCTGTTGGAAATGAGGTTTTCCTCCAAAGGGCGGTCCTCTTGCAGGTCGTAGACCATGCCGCCGTTGGAGGTGATTACATACCGCACAGGCAGCGCCCGAACACTTTTGGGCAAAAAGTCCAGCATCCGCCCAGTGGCAGGCACCAGTTCTACGCCCCTTTCCGCCGCAGCCAATAGGGCTAAACGGTTGGGCTCCGGCAGCTCCCAATGGTCCACAATGGTGGTACCGTCCAGGTCAAAGGCCAACAGCTTGATCATGTCTGCCCCTCCACCCGGCGGAACACGCCATTTTCCTGCACATAATGCCGGTTCTCGTTAATTTTCATTTTTCGCAGCACCTCATCCTCCAGGTCCACACCCAAAATTTCCGCCAGTCCCAGCAGGTAGATGGCCACGTCGGCCAGCTCCTCCCCCAGGTCCGGAAGCTTCTTCCGGTAGGCGGCGTAGGCCTCGCCCACCTCGCCATACAGGTGGCAGAACTCCATGTTCACATCCGTGATGTTGAAGCCGTGGTCCACCTTATTTTTATACACATCCTTTTGCAGCTGCTTCCAGTCCGTCATGGCCGCAGCACCTTTACGAAAAAGCGATGGACGCTTTTCTCTCCTGGGGCCAGGGTGGTCATGCCCTTCTTCTCCTCAAACACGTCCCCCTCGCTTTGCAGGGTGGCGCAGCCGGTCCAGGGCTCCAGGCAGACGTAGGGCCCGTCGTTCACAGCGGACCACACCCCCAGCAGGGGGAATCCGCTAAAGTCCATCTCAATGCCCTTGCCGGTGGCCTTGTTCACAATACGGATGATATGAGAGTTCAGCCCCTCAAACACCAGGGCGTCCTGGTAAAACAGACTGTGCCGCAGGGGGATCTCGGTCTGGTCCTCCATTGTAAAGGCATGGCGGTCCCAGTCAATCAGGCCGGTGGTAAGGTCAATTACTGGGCAGCGCTGGGTCTCGGCTTGGGAGAACTGAAGGGTGTAGTCCTCAAAAGCGGCCTCTTCTCCTACCGGCAGGTTAAAGCCCGGGTGCCCGCCCACCGAGAAGGGCAGGGGCGCGCCGCCAGTGTTCTCCACCGTAAAGGTTGTGGCCAGCCCGCCGTTTTCCAGGGTATAGGTCACTGTAAAGGCGAAATCAAAGGGATAGGCCTCTTTGGTCTCGTCAGAGGCCCGGAGGGTCAGGGCAACGCTATTTCCAGCAGGCTCTTCTTCAGCGGAAAACCCAGAAGCGCGGGCAAAGCCGTGGCGGCCCATATGGTACCATTTGCCGCCAATTTGGGTTTTACCCTCCCGCAGAGCCCCCACAATAGGAAACAGCACAGGCGCGTGGCCGCCCCAGTAGGCCTTGTCCCCCACCCAGATATACTCGAAGCTGTCAGGCCCGGTAAGGGAGACCAGCTGGGCCCCCAGAGAGTCAATTTTCGCGGTAAAGCTTCCGTCCGTAATGGTATAAAGCATGTTAAGACGCCCCTTTCGGTGTTTTTCTCATTATAGCAAAGATAGAACCCAGGCGCAAGCGGTTTTACCGCCAAGTCCCAAGAGAAAGCACGCGAAGGGAGAACCCGGTCAGGGAAACGCTGGCCGCCAGTGGCCGCCGTTCAGCGCAGATTCAGCCGGGGGCAATCGGGCGGCGTCCCCAGCCAGCGCTTTTCGCGGGTGGAACACCGCCGAAACAGTGGACCAACAGCGGCTTCCCGCCAAATAGTACCGCACCCCCACTGACAAAAGCTAGCGCAATTCGCGCCAAACGGTCCGGCATATGTGCCGCCCCTGCAAGCCGCCTGCCAAAACTCCCCAAATAATTTCAGTACAGCTATTGACATCATCTTGTTTTGATATTATAATAATATCAAGCGCCGGAGCCAGCTCTACGGTGGCTCCGAAATACATAGACTGCCCCCTGGGCGGAGAAAGGGTCTCTCAATTATGGAAAACAACGAAATGACTGTCAACCGTTACACCGAAAAGCCCGCAAAGGCTGCCAGCGGCTTTGCCATGCTGCTCATGATTCTGCTGGTCTTTGCCCTGGGCGTTCTGGCCTTGGTAATAGGTATTGTCACCCTGGTACAGTACTCTGTGGAAATGGGCAGCGAGGACGCTGTAAGCGCTCTGGGAATGCTGGAGCTGTTCGGCGGTGTGCTCATCATCGTGGCCGCAGGGTTTTTGTGCGCGGGCTTTCACGTGCTGAACCCCAACGAGGCCCTGGTGCTCACCCTGTTTGGCAAGTACTACGGCACCCTGAAAAAGGATGGATTCTACTGGACCAACATCTTCTGCTCGGGCATCAACCCCGGATCGGAACGAAGCAGCTTTTCTATGGGTGCCAACGGCAGTATGAACTATGTGGGCGGCGGCAACAAGAAAATCAGCCTGAAAACCATGACCCTCAACAACGAGAAGCAGACCGTCAACGACGAGCGGGGCAACCCCATTATTATCGGGACCATTGTGATTTGGCGCATTGTGGACACCACAAAGGCTGTGTTTAACGTGCAGAACTACCGGACCTTTCTCTCCACCCAGTGCGACTCCGCCACCCGGAACATTACCCGCATGTACCCCTATGACCTGATGGACGAGGGCGACGTAAATGAAAAAACCCTGCGGGGCAGCAGCCAGGAGATTGCGGAAATGATGCGCCAAGACCTGCAAAAGCGGGTGTCCATTGCCGGGCTGGAGATTTTGGAGGTGCGCATTACCCACCTAAGCTATGCCCCAGAGATTGCCGCCGCTATGCTGCAAAGGCAGCAGGCCGAGGCTGTGGTGGCCGCCCGGAAGAAGATTGTGGAGGGTGCCGTGGGCATGGTGGAAATGGCCCTGGACCAGCTGAACGCGGACCAGGTGGTAGAACTGGACGACGAGCGGAAAGCGGCTATGGTCAGCAACCTGCTGGTGGTGCTTTGCGGCAGCAAGGACGCCCAGCCGGTGGTGAACAGTGGCTCCATTTATTAGCAATATGGATGAGAAAAACGAGAAGGGCAAAAAGCAGATTCTGCTGCGAATATCCCCCAGCCTGTGGAAAGAGCTGGCGGCCTGGGCCGAGGATGACTTCCGGTCCATTAACGGGCAGATCGAATATTTGCTGACAGAGAGCGTCCGCAGACGCCACGGGGCCAGAAGGAGCTTCCGAAAAAAGCCTCCGGAGGATACAAAAGAGAGCTGAAAAAGCCCCGCCCTGTGTTCTCCCATTTTATCCCGGAGGCCTTTTATGAATTTACACACCCGCAAATTTCTCTCTAAGCGCGACCTTCCCTTTTTCGCCGGGGCCGCAGTGCTTCTGCTTTTGGCCCTGCTTCCCCCGGTTCTGGCGGCTCCCGGCCAAACCGCCGCGCTGCTGGTGGACGGCAAGCCCATAGCCACCCGGCAGCTCTCCCAGCTCTCGGGCCCGGAAGCGCTGACCGTTACCGGACAGGAGGGCATTGAAGTGACTGTGGAGTTTTCCCCCCAGGGCGCCCGCGTGTTGGCCTCTGGCTGCCCTGACCAGACCTGCGTGCGCACCGGCCAGATCACCTACGCCGGAGAGGCCGCTGTCTGCCTGCCGGGGCGGGTGGTACTGCGGCTGGAGGGCAGCTCCGGAATGGACGCGGAGACCTATTGACAAAAAGCTTTGTAAAAGGAGGCCCCGGAATGAGGCAAAAAGCGGGAACCGTGGCCCTTTGTGGACTGCTGGCCGCCCTGGCGCTGGTTTTTTCCATGCTGGAGGGTATGCTGCCCCCTGTGCCCGGAATGCCCCCTGGGGCCAAGCTTGGGCTCTCCAATATTGTAACCATGTACGCCGCCGGAAGCCTTGGCCTGCCCAGCGCCCTGTTTCTGGCCCTGGTAAAAGGCGGCTTCGCCCTGGCCACCCGGGGGGGCCTGGCCGGAGTGATGAGCCTTTCCGGCGGGGTGGTCAGCACGGTCTGCGCCTGGGCTCTGCTGCGCAAAACCCGGGTCGGGCTGGCGGTGGTAGGAGTATGCGGCGCCCTGGCCCACAACGGGGCCCAGCTGGCAGCAGCCTGGATCATTGCCCAGGCGGGAGTAATGGCCTACCTGCCCCTTATGATCCTCTTTGGGGTGGCCACAGGGTTTTTAACCGGCGCGGTGCTAAAGGCCACCCTGCCGCCCCTGGAGAAGCTTAGCGCCTTTTTAAAGGGCGGGGGAACCGGGAAGCTTTAACGGAAAAAGCATGATCGCAAAAGGTATAAAAAAGGAGCTGTCCCGTGGGGCAGCTCTTTTTTTGTTTTGTAAAAGCGTCAGGTTCTAGGGCTTGTTTGAAAATAGAGGAAATGACGGATTTTTGCCCAGAAGCGGCCAGCTTCAAGGAAAGAAACACAAGTAATACTTGCATTTTCAATGCGGAAGATAACCGCTTATGGGCAAAAAGACGGTGTTTTCGATTTTTCAAACAAGCCCTA
>JAAWSH010000065.1 GCA_022801475.1 Acutalibacter sp.
GATGCCGAAAAGCAACTTTCAGATCTTCTGGAAGATGTTGGCCCCGTCAATATCCGCGGCCTCGTAGCACTCGGCGTCGATGCTGGTAATGGCCGCTATGTAGATGATGGAGTTATAGCCAGTCCACTTCCACATATTAAAGCAACATATAATAATAACCCACCACCAGGCGTTTTCCGCGGTATAGAAGTTCATGGGCTCCATGCCCAGCATATGCAGCAGGTTGTTCACAGCGCCTGTCTCATAGTTGAACAGGTTAAAGGCAAACACACCTACAATAACCCAGGAAATGAAATAGGGCAGGAAAATAACGGACTGTACCACGCGCTTGTACAGCTTGCCGATCATCTCGGAGATGACAATGGCCACGATGACGGCCAGCAGCTGGGAGGTGATCAGGTTCAACAGGTTGTACAAAATGGTGTTGCGGGTAATGGTCCACCCCGCGCCGGACTGGAAGAGGTAGGCGAAGTTGTCAAAGCCGTTCCAGTCGCTGCCAAAGATACCCTTGTCGTAGCGGTAGTTCTTGAATGCCAGCACAAGGCCGGACATGGGCAGATACGACAAAAAGAATGTGAGGAGAATGGATGGCGCGGCCATCAAGAACAATGCTTTGTTCTTCTTCAGCTCATAAAAGAACCCATACTTCTTCATTGACGTTCCTCCTTACAAAATTTTATATCACGTGCTTACATTATATAGCTAGAATCACCACAATGAAAGAGTAAAATTCTACGATTAACAGGACGTATTTACGATACTTCTTGATCTCTTCACCGTTTTGTAACTATTTATTCATTATTTTTGCTTTATTATATCAGTTTCTACCTGCACCGTTCCCGTGCGCTTGAACGATTTACACAAAAAAATCTGCCCAGGAGCGCCTCCTCGCAGATTTTCTTGTTTTGTAGATTTAGCTCTAAGTTTTTATACTATTGGATCATCCAGCTCCTCCATCTCATTCCCTCCTTTCTGGCCAAATAACCGTAAAAGCCGCATCATAGTCACCAAAATACTGACCGCACCCAGATTTACGTCTGTTGGATCACAGATCCCCCCAGCTTGAGCTGCTTGAGCCGCCAGGTTCTGAGTCTGCCGCTGGAATCCAAACAGCGCGCAAAGGGTTACCAGCGAGGCCGCCGCCTGCACGTTCACCGGGTCTGGCCCTGCCTCATGGCGGCCCATCAGCGTCTCCCTTTCCATAGATAGGGATTTATATTGCAGTGCCAGCCCCAGCATAATGGTTCGCAGGTAGCTTTGGGACTGGTCGATCAATTGAATCCCACTGGCCAGCGCGTCCTTAGAAATTTCCACCTGGCTTCCAGGTGTTTTTTGGGGATAAAGGCCAAACGAATGGTCCATTGCATGTCCCTCCCGGGATATTTTTTAGTAATAGTATATGCCGCCGGTGCCGGGAACGTTTTTAAGCGCCCCCCTCCCCCACGAGGGCGTGTCCAAAATGAAGGGTTTAAAGGCGAGCGGTAAAAGTTTCGTCAACCTTTTCAAAGGTTGCGGGGTTTTTAGGGGTAGAACCCCTAAACCGCCGGAGGCCACTCTTTCGTCACAAACTCTTCTTTTGGACTCTCACCCCACGATTCCCTGTTGAAATATCCCGCATACTGTGTTATAATAACTCTATATATATTGCTTGGGAGAAGTATTGGGACCCAATTTATAGCATCGTCAGGGTCTTGAGGAAGGATAAGGATTCCATGGGAAACGACATCGCCATAGACCTGGGCACCGCCCGGTTTAAGGTCTACCAAGACGGCAAGGGTATTGTCTTAAACGAGCCCGCCATTATTGCCGTGGACAATATGACCGATGAGATCATTGCCATCGGTACCGAGGCCTACGCCATGCTGGGCCGCACCTCGGACCGGGTCACGGTTGCCCACCCCATGTGCAACGGCGTGATCTCTGACCTATCCCTGGCCGAGCATCTAATCGCCTACTACCTGCGGCAGGTAGGCCGCAGCCGGGTGTTTATGCCCCGGGTGGTGGTCAGCGTGCCCTGCGGGGTCACCGAGGTGGAAAAACGCGCCGTGGTGGATGCCATTGGCGCGGCCGGGGTGCGTAAGGTCTGTCTGATTGAGGAGCCTGTGGCCGCCGCCATTGGGGCCGGGGTGGACATTGCCGCTCCCCATGGCTGCATGATTGTGGACGTGGGCGAGGGCACCACGGATATGGCGGTGATCTCCCTAAACGGCATTGCCATAGCCAACTCTACCCATATTGCCGGAGACGATTTCAACGAGGCAATCATTAAATATGTGCGCCGCAAGTTTAACCTAATTATTGGAGACCGTATGGCCGAGGCCGCTAAAATTGCCATTGGCTGTGCCTATCCCCGCCGCCAGCTGACCACCTATACCCTAAAGGGCCTGGACATGGTCACCGGCCTGCCTCAGACCACGGTCATGACCTCCGACGACATGATTGAGGCCCTTATTGAGCCCGCCATTGCCATTGTGCGTACTGTGCAGGCCACCCTGGAGGCCACCCCGCCGGAGCTGCTGGCAGACATTTTTACCGACGGCATTTATCTTACCGGCGGTTCGGCCAATCTGTACGGCCTCTCCACTCTGCTCTCAAAAAAGACCAAAATTCCGGTAGTCAGCTTTGACAGCCCGGAAAACTGCGTGGTCATTGGGGCGGGACGGGCTATTAAGTACATAGACAAAATGGACCGGGGTGAGCACGGGCGCATTAACCCGCTAATGTCCCTGTAAAGGCTGGCTTGGGCGTCTATCCGAAATGGCGTGACGCCAGCTTTCAGCAGGAATTTTTATCCCATGGGCTACTAACCCGGTCCTTATAATAAACCAGCACGGAAGGAAGGATGCAGAACTTGAATCCCACAGAAATCTCCCCAAAAAAGAAAAAAATCCCCTGGAGCCTCCTCTACATCGGGGCCACCATTGTGGCCGTGGTGCTTTTCGGTATCTTTAACCGGGAATTTTCCAACGTGTTCTACACCCTTACCCACCTGACCCCCGGTTTCCTCTTTACCGGGGTGGTGGTCACTGTGGTGTTTTTCTTTTTCGAGGGCGGCATTATCCGGCTTTTGATGCGCAGCCAAAGCCTGCCCATGAGCTGGGGCTCCAGCCTGAAAATCAGCCTGATCGGCATCTATTATTCCTATATTACCCCCAGCTCCACCGGCGGCCAGCCCATGCAGGCCGCCTATCTGCGCCGGGACAAGATTCCCGTGGGCCTTTCCACCGCGGTACTCATTATGAAATTCTTTTGCTACCAGTGCGCGTTTGTGCTGTGTTCCGCCGTGGCCTTTTTCTTGATGCACGACAAGATCGCCCGGGAAAACCCCCGGATCCTCCCCTTCATCGTGGTGGGCCTGCTGATCAACGGCGGCTCCATACTGTTTTTTGGCTCCATGTTCTGCCGGCCGGTGCTGGGGGTTATCTGCCATTTTGCCAAGTGGCTGGCCGGGCGTTTTAAAAAGCTCTCCGCCCGGTTCCACTTTGCCGAAACCATCGACAAGTTCGAGGCGGACTTCGACAGCTACACCGATGACTTTAAAGAGAAGAAGTGGAGTGTGCTGTGGGGGATTCTGCTGTCCATCCCCCAGTTTATTTTGCAGATGAGCGTGCTGTACTTTGTATACCGGGCCTTTGGCTATGGGCAGGTTGGCTATGGGGAGATTGTAGCCATGCAGAGCCTTTTGCAGGTTTCCGTGTCTTTTATGCCCATGCCTGGGGCTTCGGGGGCCCAAGAGATCGGCTTCTCCAACTTTCTGCGGCCGTATTTTGTAAATAACGACCTGTACGCCGCTGTAATGGTATGGCGGTTCTTTACCTATTACTTGGTGGTTATTGCCGGGGCGCTGCTGGTGGTAGTGGACCAGCTGATCTACAAAGGAAAAGAGGACCGCCAATAAGGCCGCCCCTAAAAATTCAAAAAGCGCTGCACAGTGTAAGGAAATCTCTACTGTGCAGCGCTCTTTTTTTACCGTTCTTGTTTACACCATTTTCTCCAGCAGATGGCTTCTCTTTAGGGCCAGCCGCACCACTGTATACAGCGGCACCGAAACCGCCACCGCAATGGCCGCATTCACGCTGGAGGTCACCAGTTTAGTGGCCAGGGCTGTCAGCACCGCGCCCATTTCGCTGCCCAGCAGCAGCCCCTGTACAAAGCTCTTTCCCAGGTACAGTGCCATATAGGTCACGCTGCCACCCACCGCCGCGGCAATGTTCAGCCCATGGTGCTCGCCTTTATGCTCCCCGGCGTAGGCAATTAGCCCGCATACCGCCGCCAGCGCGAACTTGAATACAAAGGTAAAGGGCGCCGAGGCAATATGCGCTGGATTCATCATATCGTACAGCGCCGAGCCGATGCCCGCCGCCAGGCCTCCATACACCGGCCCCAGCACAAAACCGGAAAGCAGGCAGAAGATATTGCCCAAGTGAATACGGCTAACGTCCCCAATGGCCACGGGAATGGGCACCTCAATTTTACTGCCCGCGAACACCAGGGCCGCAAACAGCCCCAGCAGCGCCAGCTGGTATACAGAAGCTTTTTTATGCTTGGTTTGATTTTCCATGGGAATCATCCTCTCCTCTATAATCAATATGCCTTTTGGGAAATCGGCGGGTCTGGGATACATCTCCAGACCGCGCTTAAGACCAGGGCTGCTGGACCCTTGACGTAGTCAGCAGCGGAACCTCAACGCTCCAAGGTCAAAGGTCTTGCTGTAAGACGTGGAGCGGCCCTTCTGCGGCGAAAAGTTCATGCAAAAGCATTTCTCTCGTTCTGACTCCACAGAACCAATAGGTGATCTCCTGGCAGTTTCTTATTCCTCAATAAAGGTAATTTTTCACAAGCGTCCGAATCATGATTTGATCCGGGCCGCACCGGTCTCCACTGCCGCCTGGGCCACTGCCGCCGCAATGGCCGGGGCCACCCGCTCATCAAAGGCGCTGGGAATAATGGAATCCTCCCGAGGCTGGCTGATCAGCCCGGCCAAAGCCCGTGCGGCGGCCACCTTCATCTGGCTGTTGATCTCCCGGGCCCGCACGCTTAGCGCGCCCTTGAAAATGCCCGGGAACGCCAACACATTGTTGATCTGGTTGGGCCGGTCCGACCGGCCGGAGCCCACCACCCGGGCCCCTGCCTCCAGGGCCTCCTCCGGGAAGATCTCCGGCACCGGGTTGGCGCAAGGAAACACAATAGCGTCCCGAGCCATGCTTTGTACCATCTCTTTGGTAACGCAGCCCGGGGCGGAAAAGCCCATAAACACATCCGCGCCCTTCATAGCGTCGGCCAGGCTCCCCCGCAGCTTCTGGGGGTTGGTCTCTTCGGCCAGCTGGGCCTGGGCAGGGGTCATACCCTCCAGCCCTGGGCAAAGGACCCCCTGACGGTCGCAGACCACCACGTTTTTCAGCCCAAGGGACATCAGCAGCCGGGTGCAGGCCGTGCCCGCCGCCCCAGCGCCGTTGACCACTGCCGAGACCTCTCCAATCTCTTTGCCCACCAACCTTAAAGCGTTTAGCATGGCTGCGGCCACCACCACGGCGGTGCCGTGCTGGTCGTCGTGGAACACCGGAATGTCCAGGCGTTCCTGCAGCTTACGCTCCACCTCAAAGCAGCGGGGCGCGGCAATATCTTCTAGATTGATAGCTCCAAAGGACCCGGCGATCAGCTCCACCGTACGGACGATCTCGTCCACATCCTTGGAACGGATGCACAAGGGGAAGGCGTCCACCCCGGCAAAGCGCTTAAACAGGGCGCACTTGCCCTCCATCACTGGCATTCCGGCTTCTGGGCCAATATCGCCCAGGCCCAGCACAGCGGTGCCGTCAGTGACCACTGCCACCAAGCTGCCCCGGGCTGTATATTGATAGGAAAGGTCCGGATCCTTGGCAATCTCCAGGCAGGGGGCCGCCACGCCGGGGGTATAGGCCACCGAAAGCTCCTCTTGGCTGCCCACAGGGCAAATGGCTTCCACGCGGATTTTTCCCCGCCAGGCCTTGTGCATTTCCAGTGCTTTTTGACTGTAGTCCATGGAATGACTCCTTTTTATCATATGGTTTGCTTGTGATTCAGGAAGCTTTAAAGAAAGCTCAACGGCCGCTATGTAAACTTTCGCGCTGGCTGGCGCCAAGGACGCAATTTTTACGATTCCAGCATCCGTTTGTCAAGGCTGCTCCTCTGGGCCCACGCCATACACCAAATTCACCGTGTCCTCCAGCCCGCAGGGCTCCCCCAACAAGGTGCGCAAGCCCTGGAACCGCACCGGCACACCGGGCCCCTCCAGGCTTTCCCGCATCACATGAAAATGCAGGTGGGGCGTCCAGCTGGACCCACTGCTGCCTATGCGGCCCAGCAGCCGGCCGGCCTCCACAGCCTCTCCAGCTTTCACCGCCACGCTGCCTCTCTCCAGGTGGGCGTAGAGTGATAGCTCCCCGCCCTTGTGGCGCACAAGCACGTGGTTTCCGTCAATACGGGCGTGCTCCCCAAAGCGCTCTTCCACATTTTCCAGGTCCGTGTCCTCTGTGGTGTCGGCCAGCCCGTCAAAGACCTCCTCCACCACGCCCCCACACGCCGCGTACACCGGACGGCCCGCGGCCAGATTCTTCTCTAGGGTTTCATCAAAAACCCCCGCGTCAAAGGCAAATTCGCTGTTCCGGCACCACCTGTGGGAATTGATGGAGGGATAGGTGTCCGTCACCACAAAAGCACCCCGCAGGGGAAAATAATATTGGTTCGGGCTCTCATAGGGAACAATGTTAATACGCTTTTCCCAGGTCTGTCCCGGGGTTTTCACCTCCACCAGCAGGCAGTCCGCGGGCTTTTGGGAAAAGAACACAAAGTGCTCGTGCATAAAAGCCTGCCCTGGCCGATAGTCTCTGCCTAAAATACGGCTCAGGCTGCTGTTTCGGTAGCGTGCCAGCTCCTCCTGGGAATAAACCAGCCGGGCGGCAGCCTCCTCTTGGGCGTACTCTACCCGCCGGCAGGGGCTTCCCTGTGAAAAACAGGTAAACGCCACCCCTGTGGGAACTCCATCCAGCTCTGTAAGGTCCAGACAGCGCAGAAAGAAATCGTTGTGGAACATATGCTCCTCACGCACTACTGAGTAAATCACAGTTTCTTGGTTAGCCAACGCTTTCTCTCCTTTCCCATTCCAAATCTCATCCAATTCGTCAACCTATTAAAATCCGCTGGGAGAAGGCCGGCGCTTTTGCAACGCAAGAAGAGAACGCGTTCAGCAAGCGTAACTCTCGCTTCAGGACTTCTCCCTGGGTTCGAAAACTTGCTTTCCAACCCATTATATCACCCCTTCCTGCTAAAAGCAATGGTTATGGGTGACAAACCTGGTTTCCGCCCTGCTAGTTTTTAATATGTTTATTACAAGTGCCCCAGCCCAATCACGTTCTTATCAAAGGTGTGGTCCGTGGTGTTCCAGCGGAAGAGGCGGCGGACCCGCTGGCGCGGGAAACACGCTCTCTGGATAAGCCCGCAGACCAGCTTGCCTGGGGGAAGTCCCTGGCAAAGCTTTCACAAAAGTACTAAGTCCTGCGTCCAATCCACCGCGTTGATTCATTGTGGAAACTGGCGATACTCCTCCCAACTCACAGCCATTATCTTAAAAAAACAGCTGGCCATTCTATATATTTAGGACCATGCCCTACGACTGCTTTTTTAAACGTTTTTCCTCCTCTTCATCTTCTCTTCTGTACTCTTCAATGATTGCTTCCAGCTTTTGGATCAATTCATCCAGCTCTTCCTTTTCTTTCTGTTCTTTCTCCTTGCTCTTTTGTGCCCTTGCTTCGGCTCCCAGCCAAAAGAGCTTTTTCCTATCGGCCCCATCTTTCCGCGCAATCCCAAGATCATACGCTTCCTTGGTCAAGGCACAGCGAAAGCGTCGGACATGCTGATCAAAACCACAGCGCTCAATCAGCCCCTTTTTTTCCAGCGAATACAATATCACCCGAGTATAATACCCTCCCCAGAAGGAGCTGCATAAGAGGTTCCGCACCTCAAAAGCGCTAAACACCTTATCTTGCTCCCAAAGGAAATTCATTACCTTCTTCTCACTTTTTGATAGAGATAATTTCGGCATCCTCCCTCATGCTCCTTTCTGCTTCCATACTTAAAAGTTCAAGCAAACTCGGACTATTTTGCGCCTGCAAAACCATATTTTATATTATAATTCATA
>JAAWSH010000066.1 GCA_022801475.1 Acutalibacter sp.
TCCTGGCGCGTTTCCAGCTTTTTCATAAGGCCCACTGACTTTACCGGGTCAATAGCCTCGGCCATCACCTTGTGGGCGTTTCGCTGGACGAAGGTACCGTCTCGCCAGAGCCCGGCAGGCCTCATAGGCATAGCCCTGCCGCTAGAAACCTCGGTGAAAGATCCATCCCAGCTCATACACATCTTCCTGGGAGTCCTCGCCCAGGGGCTTGCACAGTAGATAGCCTATGAGTTTCCCGTATCATTCAAAACAACGGCTGCGGCGCCTTGCTGCAATGCAGAACGCTTGGAGGAAGCATTGGGTCTTTTCTCATGGTATAGGCAGGCTCACAGTACTTCATAGGCTCCGGATCCCCGAAAATTTCCTGTAAAGGCTCCGAGTCCTCTGGCATAAAGTCCCGTGTCACCAGCTATCTGGTCTCTATTCTATCCATTTTATCCCTCTTTTTGCGGGAGCGTGGATGGATCATAGCTTGGAGTCCCGTCTGCCGGAAGCCTATTCGTTTAACAACCACACACCATTTTTACAGAAGCCTTGCCTGCCGCTTTCCCTTTTCAGCTTGCAGGGTCAGCTCTTCCCCGGCAGGCAGAGCGGTCAGGTCTCGCACAGCCTTGCCGTTGGCGGTATAGATGGCCCCATAACCCCGGGCCAGAATCTTCAGGGGGCTTAGGGCGTCCAGCTTGCCGCTAAACAGTGAAAGCGTCTGGCGGCAGTTTCGCAGCTTTTCTTGGTTCAGCCGGTCCAGATTGGCGGAGATTCCATCCAGCATGGCCCGCCGTCCCCGCAGGTATTCCAGAGGCCCGCTAAGTGGCGAATTTCGCACCAGCAGGTCTATCCCCTGGCGCAGGCGGTCCACCCGCTCCTGAGCCCTGTTACCAAAATATTGATGTAGAGCCTCCAGCTTGCACAGAATCTCTTGGCCGTCGGGGGTGCATAGCTCGGCGGCGGCACTGGGGGTGGGGGCCCGCAGGTCGGCGGCGAAATCGCAGATGGTAAAGTCCGTCTCGTGGCCCACGGCAGAGACCACCGGGATCTCCGAGGCGGCCACGGCCCGAGCGAGGCCCTCGTCATTAAAGGCCCATAAGTCCTCCATGGAGCCTCCACCCCGGCCCAGAATGATTACATCGCAGGCAGACTGCCGGTTTAGGGCCTCCAGGGCGGCGGTCAGCTGGGCGGGCGCGTCCTCTCCCTGCACCAGCACGGGGCAAAAGACCACCTGGGCTATGGGCCAGCGCCGGGAAATAATTTGTAAAATGTCCTGTACTGCCGCGCCAGTAGGGGAGGTGACTACTCCAATGCGCTGGGGAAAATAGGGCAGGGGGCGTTTGTGGTCCTGGCTGAAAAGGCCCTCGGCGGCCAGGCGTTCTTTCAGCTGCTCAAAAGCTGCAGCCAAAGCCCCCAGACCATCGGGCTGTATGTCCTCAGCGTAAAGTTGGTACTGGCCCGCTGCCTCGTACACAGAGACCCGGCCCCGGATGACTACCTTCATGCCGTCCCGGGGCCGGAAGCGTAACCGCTTGGCAGCGGAGGCGAACATTACGGCTTTAATCACCGAATGCTCGTCCTTTAAAGAAAAATACAGGTGACCCGACTTGTAGTGGTCGGTGAAGTTAGAGACTTCGCCGGTGATAAGAATATCATTTAGCCGGCCGTCCCCCTCTACCAAAGACTTGAGAAAGCGGTTCACCTGGGTAACGGTGAGTAGAGAAGAGATCATTTACAAAACCTCGCTAAATATGCCAATACCGCCACTCCTGCGGCGTTGTCGGCGGAAAATTCGGGGGCGGCGAAAACAGCGCCATACTTGGCCTCCAGCCGCTGCCGCAAAAGAGAGTTTGAGCAAACACCCCCGGAGAACACCACAGGCAGAGGGCCCAGCTCTTCCAGCAGCCGGGCACACATGGCGTCCAGGGCGGCGGAAATGGACTCTATGCAAAACCGGGCGATTTCGGCAGGCTGGCGCCCCTGACGCAGCATGGCGGCACAGCGGTTCTCCAGCCCCGAGAGGGAACAGTCCGCCCCTTTCATAGAGGGTTTCACCCCCACGGCTTTTGGCCAGCTTAGGGCCAGCTCTTCCAGCTGGGGCCCACAGGGAAAGCGCAGGCCCAGCAGCAGCCCCACCCGGTCCACCGCCTGACCAGCCTTTAGGTCTAAAGAAGCCGCTACCACCTGGGCGCTGGGGCCGTTTTCTCCAGGGGAGGCCAGCACGGCCTCGGTGGTACCACCAGACACATGGAAGGCCAGGAAATTGTCCTGTAATAGGTCCAGCCGCCCCGCCGAGTACAGCGCGGCCGCTAGGTGGCCTTGTTGATGGGAGTACAACGCCACTGGGACCCCCAAAGCCGCGCCTAATGTCTGAGCGTAACCTTTTCCCACTAGAAAGCAGGGCATATAGGAGCCAGGCGCGCTTCGAGGGCTGACAGATACTCCAATGGTCCCCAGGTCCTGCTGGGGCAGCAGTTCCCATAGCAGCTGGGGCAGCTGGCGGGTGTGATGAAACACTGCGTCGCTTTGGCGCAGCCCCCGGCTTCCGGGGGCCACAGGCAGGGGCAGCTTGCGGTTTTCCGTAATACTCCCGTTTTGACACAGGGCGGCAGAGGTAGTATAGTTGCTGGTATCAATACCCAGGGCCGTCATAGCTTCTCCTGGGGCAGGCTCCGGGCCACAGTGCCCAGCACACCGTTGAGGTAGGGAGCGTCACCCTGCCCGCCGTACTTTTTCGCCAGCAGTACCGCTTCATTGATGGTGATACTGGCCGGAGTGGAGTTTTCAAAGAGCAGCTCATATACAGCCATGCGCAAAAGGGAGAGGGTCACCTTGGAGAGACGGCGGATGCTCCAGCCCTTTACGCTGCCATTGATGGTCTCGTCAATTTTTTCCAGATGCTCCTCGACTCCGTAGGCCAACTCTTCCGCAAAGGGGTCCAGGACCAGGTCTCGAGCCTCTGCGGCGGCCCCTATGATGTTCTCCATTTGTTCACCGGCACAGGCTTGTTCAAACAATAGGCAGAAGGCCTGTTCCCGGGCTTCCCTTCTGGTCATAAAAAATCCTCCAATTGGTGGGATTTGGATGTTATTCAACCTATTATAACGCTTTTTGAGCAGATTTGCAAGAGCCGGACAAGAACGGGGCGTGTACAAAAGAAGAGTTTATGACGAAAGAGTGGAGTCTCACCTTCCGATGAAATCGGCTGGGTTCGGTGGGGTCAGGACGCTCCCATTCCTTGGCTTCGCCAAGAAACCGGGGAGCTTCCCCCTCCGGCGGTGGAGAGTTGGCAAAGCCAAGTCTTGGGCGCCGCCCCTAAAAACCCCGCAACCTTTGAAAAGGTTGACGAAACTTTTACCGTTTCTTCACGCTGCTGAAGGACGCCCATATTGGCAAAACTGTCCGTCTGTTTACCACCATGGCAGGCGGCAACAGCAAAAGTTACAGGCAAAAACAATCTGTGCCCTGATTTATTCCCCAAAACCGGGCAAGCTAAACGGGAACTTAAAACAAAAGGAGGCGGCCACATGAGCAATGAACAACAAAGCATGGATATGCAGGCCAGGACCTACTTCGACTCTCTGCCAGAACTGCTAAAGACCCAGATTATTCAAAGCGGCGTGAAGCTGACCACCCGGGAAGAGCTGGAAGCCTACCGCAGAAACGCTCTTTCTGAACCAAAAGACCAGCGGTAAAAAACAAGGGTGCGCCCCAAAATCCGGCGGCGCGCCCTTGTCTGTTATTTGGACTTTACGTTCTTCTTATAAAGCAGATACAGGCCCTCCAGCATCAGGTTTTCGTCATAGTGCAGGGGGCGGCGGCAATATGGATGGATCAGGGCCATCAGCCCGCCGGTAGCCACGGCGGTTACCGGCTGACCCAACTCCTCTTCGGCGCGGGCAATCAGGCCGTCGATCATCAAGGCACTGCCGTATACCGCCCCGGCTTGCATACAGTCAATGGTATTGCTTCCAATAAACCGTTCCGGCGGACCCAGGTGGATATAGGGCAGCTGGGCGGCCCGGGCGCTAAGAGCATCTACGGAAAGCCGTAGCCCAGGGATAATCATACCGCCCAAATAGGCCCCAGTGCTGTCGATGACGGACATAGTGGTGGCAGTGCCCATGTCGAAGATTACCAGAGGCGGCTGGTACTTGTGCAAAGAGGCAATGGCGTCCACCACCAGGTCTGCGCCCAGCTGGGCCGGGTTATCCATGCGGATGTTCAGTCCGGTCTTTAGGCCCGCGCCCACGCATAAAAAGGTTTTGCCCGTCAACAGTTCCATAGCTTTTTTCATTACCATGCGCAACTCGGGCACTACGCTGGAGAGAATGCCCCCCGAGAGCTCTTTTGGGTTTACGTCCCGGCTTTTCAGCAGGTTGCCAATGAGCAAGCAGTATTCGTCAGCGGTTTGGTCCCGGCTGGTGTGCAGCCGCAGGGTGAGGATCAGTTTCCCATCCCGCCAGCAGCCCAGCACGGTGTTTGTATTTCCAATGTCGATGGTTAGTATCATTTAAGGTTTCTCCGTTTTATCCAATTTGTCCAGTATCCTGGCGTGTTTTAGCGCTTTGGTGACGCCAAGGCAGACTACTGGGGTTAGTACGGTGGCCGCAATGGCCTCGGGAATGCCATTGGCAAAGACAATAGTCAAAATGGCCCCGCCCACCATATCCGGTGAAATATCTTTGGCTGCGGCGAATGCTTCTCCCAGCACCAGACCCATTAGCCCCATGACCAAAGCCGTGTTTACAATGGACCCAATAGCACCGGCAAAGAAGGAACCAATGGTTTTCCAGGCGGCTTTGTTTCCAGGAATCAGCTCAAACAGCCGTACCACGAACCAGGGGACCATTCCCACTAAAATACGGGGAATAAAGCAGATCACCAGAGCCCAGGGGCTGCCATTTGTCTGGCCGGGGACTGGAACCAGGGGAGAGAAGGCGAAACTGAGCAGGCTGGGGGCCATGGTGTTTTTCCACAAACTGATGAGTCCAAACACGAACCCCAAAAAGCTGCCCCGCCAGGGGCCCAGTAGCACCGAGCCGATGATGACCGGCACGTGAAGAATGGTGGCCTTGATAATAGGCAGGTCGATGAGCCCCAGGGGTGTGAACCCCATGACCAGAAGGATGGCCACAAACAGGCCGGTGAGCACCAGGCCCTGTAAGTTTGTGGTGCGGGTGGATGTAGAATTTGTCATAATGTGTACCTCCTGCTGCCGTTCCATTTCTATAGATACAGCGCAATTGTATTTTACCCAAACCGCCTTGAATTCTAGTCCTGTCTCCAGAATAAACTTGTATGGAGTACAGGCCGGAAAAGCAGCCTGGGCAGATATTATTATACCTGCTGGGCGGAGCGTTTGCAAGAGGAAGTGGACAAAAATGCAAAAACCATGGATATATAGTAAGGATTACCTTTACAAGCCGCGGTTTTTTTGCTATACTGTCAGAAAAGGACATTTTGTGTAGGAAAGTAGACACGAATACAAAATGAAGAGCTCATTGGCTGGGAATGACAAAAGCTCTTGCTGTTCTCCAGCTTATGCGCAGGATACGGATGTAACGAAAGGAAACAATAGCGTATGGAAAAGAAAACGGTGGTTCTGGGGGTTTCTGGCGGTATTGCCTGCTTCAAAGGGGCGGCACTGGCCTCTAAGCTGACTCAGCGGGGCTATAACGTGGAGGTGGTTATGACCCAAAATGCCACTCAGTTTATCGCCCCCCACACTTTCGACTCTTTGACCCACAACCGCACTATGGTAGATACCTTTGACCGGAACTTCCAGAGCCATGTAGAGCATGTGGCCCTGGCCGACAAGGCCAGCCTGCTGCTGGTGGCCCCTGCTACTGCCAATATTCTGGCAAAAGCAGCCCACGGCATTGCAGATGACATGCTCTCCACCACCATCTTGGCCTGTGACTGCCCCAAGCTGGCGGTCCCTACCATGAATACCCGCATGTACCAGAATCCAGTAACCCAGGACAACCTGAATACCTTGCGCCGCTATGGCTGGCAGATTATTGAGCCTGCCAGCGGACGCCTGGCCTGTGGGGCGGTAGGTCTGGGGAAAATGCCCGAGCCCGAAGAGATTTTAGAGGCGGTGGACTATGCCATTCGCTATGCGAAAGATCTCTTTGGCCTGCGGGTGCTGGTCACCGCCGGTCCCACCCAGGAGGCGGTGGACCCGGTGCGGTTTCTCACCAACCATTCCTCTGGAAGGATGGGCTACCAGCTGGCCCGGGCCGCCGCAGCCCGAGGGGCGAAGGTCACCCTGGTCAGCGGGCCTACAGCTTTGAAAAAGCCTGCTTTTGTGGAGACGGTGGACGTGGTCAGCGCGAAAGACATGTTCGACGCGGTGACCAGCCGGGCGGGTGAGCAGGATCTTATTATAAAGGCGGCGGCAGTGGCCGACTACCGGCCTGCCTCTGTGGCGGAGCATAAGATTAAAAAAGCGGCGGGAGAAAGCGGCGGCTTAGAGTTGGAGCTAGAGCGCACGGATGATATTCTGCTGTGGCTGGGTCAGCATAAAGCCCCGGGGCAGCTGCTGTGCGGCTTTAGTATGGAGACGGAGAGTCTCATAGAAAACAGCAGGAAAAAGCTGGAAAAGAAAAACCTGGACCTGGTGGCCGCTAATTCCCTGACCCAGGAGGGCGCGGGTTTTGGGGTATCTACCAACGTTCTGACGCTGATTAGCCGCCAGGGGGAAGAGCAGCTGCCTTTGTTAAGCAAGGAGGAGGCGGCCCATCGGCTATTAGACCGGTTGGTTCAAATGAGGCCAGCTGGCTCCCAGTAGGGGGGAATGAAGATGAACGAGATTTTTATGGGCGCCGCAGTCCAAGAGAAAGAGCAAAGCGGAAGAAAAGAGCCCCTTTGGAAGCGGGCGCTTCGCCCTCTGGTAAGCTGCCTACTGGTAGCGGTGCTTACCACGGTCTTTTTCATTGCCCGAAATGGAGTTCCTCTGTTGGGCGTACCCAAACCGGACCAGGTGATGTCAGTGCGGGTGGAGTTTTTGGAGTCTGGCAAGGTTCGGGAGGTGACGGACCCGGAGCAGGTCGAGCTGGCGGTAAAGCTGCTGAACCACCTGAACTACCAGCCTTTTACTCCGGTCTCGGAGAATTCAGAGGCGGTGGGGCCTGATGTGACGATTACCTATGTTCTGAAGGATGGCCGGAAACTGGACGCCGGGGCCAACTGGGTAACCGGCTGGTGGAAAGGCCGGACCCATGCGCTAAAAGAGCCGGACATTTTTGTAAAGCTGGCGGAAGGTCTCTTTTTGCGGTGAGCAGGATAAGATGGACACAGATGGGAGTCCAGGGACGTTAGGCGCCTGGGCCGCGTAATGCTTTCTATCTTTACTTAATAATTATTTTTAGGAGGAGTACTATGTTTAATGAACTAATGGATACCATCGGTTTTGTGGCCGCCCAGGACCCCGACGTGGGAGCCGCCATGGAGCAGGAGCTGGGCCGCCAGCGCCGCAACCTGGAGCTGATCGCCTCGGAGAACATTGTCTCCCCAGCGGTGATGGCCGCTATGGGCAGCGTGTTAACCAACAAGTACGCCGAGGGCTACCCGGCCCACCGGTACTATGGCGGCTGCCAGTATGTGGATAGGGTGGAGGACATCGCCCGGGACCGTGCCTGCAGGCTCTTCGGGGCCGAACACGCCAACGTACAGCCCCACTCCGGGGCCCAGGCCAACCTGGCGGTGTATTTTGCCCTTTTGCAGCCCGGCGACACGGTGCTGGGCATGAATCTTTCCGAGGGCGGGCACCTGTCCCATGGTTCGCCGGTGAATATGTCCGGGGCTCTGTATCGCTTTGTGGCCTACGGCGTGGACCCGGATACCGGCTACATTGACTATGACAAGGTGATGGACCTGGCCAAAAAGGAACAGCCCAAGCTCATTGTGGCTGGGGCCAGCGCCTACCCCCGGGCCATTGACTTTGCCAAATTCCGGGAGATTGCCGACGCCTGCGGGGCCTATCTGATGGTGGACATGGCCCATATCGCCGGACTTATCGCGGCGGGATGCCACCAAAGTCCGGTGCCTTATGCCGACGTGGTGACCACCACCACCCACAAGACCCTGCGGGGGCCTCGAGGCGGCGTCATCCTCAGCCGGGACGAGGAACTGGGCAAGCGGTTCAACAAG
>JAAWSH010000067.1 GCA_022801475.1 Acutalibacter sp.
AAAACACCCAGAAATAAATTAAAACCGAGCAAAGCCGTCCTGGCTCCGCTCGGTTTTTCTCTTTCAGAACATTTTCTTTAGGTTGAACTGCATCTTTGTGCCTGTGTACCCCAGGGCCCGGTAAAAGGCATGGGCTTCCGCCCGGCTTTCTCCGGAGACCAGCCGCACCCCGGCCACACCGGTTTCTCTGGCCCAGGCCTCGCCAGCCTCCAGCAGCGCCCTGCCAATGCCTTGGCGGCGGCAGGTCGGGTCCACGGCGATGCCCATGATGTTCTTCATGGGGTCCGCGTAGAGCAAGTCGTAGTCCACCAGATGGACATAGCCCATCACCCGGCCCTCCAGTTCTGCCACCAGGATTTTATCCCGGCCGCTGTTCAGCAGTTTTTCCAGCTGGGCGGCGGCTTTTTCTGCGGGATAGTCATAGCCCATGCAGATACGGCTGAGCTGGGCCAGGGTCCCGGCGTCGGCAAAAGCGGCTTCCCGGACAGTTACCGATGTCACTTGCCTAACACCTTTTTGACGGTGGCTTCGATGCCCTGGGCGCACAGGCCGAATTCTTTCAGCAGGTCTACCGCAGGGCCCGAGTGGCCGAACACATCCTGCACACCCATTCGGGTTAAAGGAACCGGACACTCCTCGCCTAGGCAGGCGGCTACAGCCTCGCCCAAACCGCCGATGACGTTGTGTTCCTCCACGGTGACGATGCGGCCGGTCTCCTTGGCTGCCTTTACCACCAGATCCTTGTCCAGAGGTTTGATGGTGTGCATGTCGATAAGCCGGGCGTGAACGCCCTGGTCCTTTAGGGCATCCACGGCCTTGATGGCTTCGCCTACCATCAGGCCGGTGGCAATAACGGTAAGATCTGCGCCCTCTCGCAGAGTAATGCCCTTGCCAATTTCAAAGTGGTAGTCCTCGTTGTTGTTACAGCTTTCCACCGCCAGGCGGCCCAGGCGAATGTATACCGGGCCCTGGTGCTCTACAGCGGCCTTTACGGCGGCAAACATTTCGTAGTGGTCGGCAGGATTCAACACTACCATGCCGGGGATGGAGCGCATAAGGGCTATGTCCTCGCAGCACTGGTGGGTGGCGCCGTCCTCGCCCACAGAAATACCCGCGTGGGAGCCCACGATCTTTACATTCAGGTGGGGGTAGCCCACAGAGTTGCGCACCTGCTCAAAGGCCCGGCCTGCCGAGAACATGGCAAAGCTGGTGGCAAAGGGAATCTTGCCGCAGCTGGCCAGGCCTGCGGCCACGCCCACCATGTTGCTCTCCGCAATGCCGCATTCGATGAAGCGGTCCGGGTAAGCCTTGCCAAAGTTTTCCACCTTTGTGGCGTCGGCCAGGTCGGCCACCAGCACCACAATGTCCGGGTTAGTCCGGCCCAGCTCTACCAGGGCCTCGCCAAAGCTCTCTCTTGTCGCTTTTTTTACTATATCAGCCATTCACACAGCCTTCCTTTCTATTCTTGCCCTACATATTGTACAAAGTCCAGGTGGTTCCCTTCCGGGGCCTTTATTCCAAAGGCCCGCCAGCCCCAGGGGTAGGTGACAGGCGGGGCACTGGGCCGCAGTCCGGCGGTGGTAAGCCGGCTGTACTGGGCGTCCACGTCCTCCACTTCAAACTCCAGCCCGCAGCTGTCGGCAGGCACGACTGCCTTTTCGCTGGTGTGGGTGAAAACTAAAGTCACGCCCCCTGCGGGCAGCTCCCAGCGGCTGGGAACCAGCTGGTTGGCGGTTGCCTCAAACACTGTTTCATAAAATTTCACCAGCTCTTCCGGAGCCGGAGAGACAATGTTGATACAGCGTAGCTGAAACATTTCTGTGCACCTCTTGTTAATTTAAGGCTTCCAGCGCCTGGTTTAGCTCCTGTATGGCGGTCTCGTACTGTTCCTGGTTGGGGGCTTTGCCGTGCCAGCCCGCTTGGTTTTCCATAAAGCTAACGCCCTTACCCTTGGTAGTCTTGGCGATAATGGCAAAGGGCTTGCCCTGGCAGGCCCGGGCGGCGGCAAAAGCTTTTTCTAAGCTCTCAAAATCGTGGCCGTCAGCCAGAACTACCTCGAAGCCAAAGGAACGGAACTTTTGGTCTAGTGGCTCAATCCCCGCCACTTTGTTTACGTCGCCGTCTATCTGCAGGCCGTTGGAATCCACTACCACGCACAGGTTGTCCAGCCCGTGGTGGGTGGCAAACATAGCGGCCTCCCACACTTGGCCTTCTTGAATTTCTCCGTCTCCCAAGAGGGCGTACACCCGGTAGCCCTTATGGTCCATCTTGGCAGCTAGGGCCATGCCTGCGGCGGCGGAAATTCCCTGGCCCAAAGAGCCGGTGCTCATGTCCACGCCGGGAGTGCCTTTCATATCCGGATGGCCCTGGAGCATGGCGCCAATATGCCGCAACTTCTTAAGCTCCTCAGGGGAGAAATATCCCCGCTGGGCCAGGGTAGAATACAGCCCCGGGGCGCAGTGGCCTTTAGAGAGGACAAAGCGGTCCCGGTCGGGAGCTTTGGGATTCTGTGGGTCGATGTTCAGCTCTTGAAAATACAGGTAGGTGAAAATGTCGGCGGCGGACAGCGAACCGCCCGGGTGGCCGGACTTCGCGCTGTACACGCCCTCTGCAACACCCATGCGGACCTTTGCCGCGGTACGCCGTAGGCTTTTGATTTTTTCTGCGTCCATATGCTCAATCCTTTCCGTTTTAGATGGATCCATAGAGTAGTCTGTCTTATTTTAACAGACATTTCTGCTCGAAAAATATTATACAATGTTTTCCAAGAAAAAGCAATTGGGAGTTGGACAGGTGAATATATATTGTTAAGCCAAGCCTTTTTTCGGGATTTGGGGTTTCCGTCAGCCTGCCGGTGGGCTCGCGGCTTGGACGGGCGCTTACCCCGCTCCTTGTTCCAAAGCCTTGGATGTGCTGGAACAGGTAAATTGTCCCCCTGTTTTACCTCTTGAAAAAAAGCCCACGCCCTTACTTAGATGTCTGGAGATGATGCTTTGAAGCAGAAAAAACAGAGCTTTTTATATGGTGCGGTGATTTTGACCGCGGGCATGGCTGTGGTCAAGGTCATTGGTGCGCTGTTCAAAATCCCTTTACAGCATGTGATCGGTGAGTACGGTATGGGTCTATTCAATGCGGCTTATAATTTTTATGGCCCCATCTTTAGCCTGGCTACTGCGGGGTTTCCAGTGGCAGTATCCCGGCTGGTCAGCGAAAACGCCTCTCTGGGCCGCTGGAACGACGTGCGGGCTGTGAAATCTACCGCTGGGCCCATTTTCCTTCTGTTCGGATTTGGGGGCGCGGCGCTGGTGACCCTGCTGGCTCCCCTGTATTGCCGTCTGGTCACCGGAAACCAGTATGCCCTACCCCCCATGCTAGCTCTGACCCCGGCTATCCTCTTTGCCTGTGCCGGAGCGGTGTACAGAGGATACTATGAAGGCCTGCGGGATATGGCCCCCACGGCGGTATCCGAGATCATTGAGGCAGCGGTAAAGCTGGTACTGGGGCTGGGGGCGGCATACCTAGTGGTAGAATGGGGCGGCAAAGAGTTTGCCCAAAAGGGTACCGTACTGGGAATAAAGGCGGCGGGGGCGGACCAGGCCCAGTTTCTTATTCTGTCCTTTGCCGCAGCTGGGGCCGTGCTGGGGGTAACGGCGGGGTCTCTGGGGGCCCTGCTGTATATGAGTCTGCGCTGGAAGCTGAAAGGCGACGGCATCGGCCTGCGCAGGCTGCGGCAGTCGCCCCCTGCCAAAAGCTGGGGCCAAACAGCCAAGGCTCTGCTGCGTATTACCGGGCCGGTGGCGGCTGGGTCCATTACCATGAATGCGGCTGGGCTAATAGATGCCACTTTTCTCCAAAGCCGCCTGGCCGGGCTGATGGAAGGGGCGCCAGAGGCGCTGCTGGGCGCTTACCAGGGGATGATCCCCCAGGTATACCTGGACCACCCCCAGTCGGTGCCCACCTTCCTCTATGGTTGTTACACCCTGGCCATGACCCTGTACCTGCTGGTGCCAGCCCTGACCCAGGCCATAGGCATGAGCGCCCTGCCTGCTGTAACCGAGGCTTGGGCCCGGCAGGACCGCCCTCAGCTGAAGGAACGAATGGAGTCTGTGCTGGGCATCACAGCCTTGGTGTGTTTCCCAGCGGGACTGGGGCTTACGGCTCTGGCAGGGCCTATATCGGAATTATTGTATGGACAGGGCGGAGCCACCCCCATTGTGGCCGGGGTTTTGCTGACTTTGGGTCCCGCGTCCCTGTTCGCCGCCCTAAGCACACCAGTGTCCAGTATGTTACAAGCTGCCGGCCGGGCGGACCTGCCGGTAAAGCTGCTGGCCGGGGCCATGGCCATTAAGGTGGGAGTAAACTGGCTGCTGTGTGGTGTGCCCCAGGTAAATATTCAAGGGGCCGGGGCGGGTACGCTTTTGTGTTATTTGTTTTTGGTGACCTCCCAGTTGTGGTGCTTGGGGCGGGTCACAGGGGTACGGTTTTCGGTGGGTCGGCTGTTTTTAAAGCCCCTGGGCTGCGCGGTTTTATGCGGGCTGGCGGCTTGGGGGGCGCATCTGGGCCTGGAAAAGTTGGCACTGGGTCGGGCAGTTTCTACAGGGGCCGCTATCTTTTGCGGGGCGGTGGTATATATATGGGGTCTGTTGGCCACCCGTTCTCTGGCGAAAAAGGATCTGATCATGCTGCCCAAGGGACAAAAAATTGCAAAAATGCTTGAAAAACAGGGATGGATGTGATATGATTGCAAATGTTATTTGACAGAATAGAAAAAAGCCGTGGGTCTAGTTGTGGGCGCACGGACTAATTTTGGGAGGTAGCCAGACTATGAACAAATCCGAGCTGATCGCAGATGTGGCCGAGAGATCCGGCCTGACCAAAAAAGATGCCGATGCCGCAGTGAAGGCTGTAGTAGACAGCATTACCGAAGCCCTGGTAAAAGGGGATAAGGTGCAGCTGGTAGGGTTCGGTACCTTTGAGGTGCGCGAGCGTGCCGCCCGTTTTGGCCGCGATCCCCGTACCGGCGAGAGCATGGAGATTGCCGCCTCGAAGGCTCCTGCTTTTAAGGTGGGCCAGGGCTTGAAGGACGCGGTGAACGGCAAGAAGTAAGAAATGGCACAAGGGCGGGCCGCAAAGACGGCTGGCCCTTTTTTGCTGGGGAAAAGATACTGTGCAACAAAAAAACTTTAAGAAGGTGATACTTTATGAGACTGGATAAATATCTAAAGGTCTCCCGGTTGATTAAGCGCCGCACGGTGGCCAACGAGGCCTGCGACGCAGGCCGGGTGCTGGTGAATGGAAATATTGCCCGTGCCTCTTATAATGTAAAAGAGGGCGACGTGCTGGAGCTGCACCTGGGGGAGCGGGTGCTAAAGGCCCAGGTACTCTCGGTGGTGGAGGTAGTGCGCAAAGAAGCTGCGGCGGACCTCTATAAGATCATCGAGGAGTAAACTCGTCATATCGGCCCTGGTCTTAGCATATACATTCCCAATGGAAGGGGATGGAGCATATGGCGGAGCAGCCGGTAAAAAAGCACAGTCTGACAGTAGAGGGCCGGGAGCGCCTGTCGGCCACGGGCATTAAACGGGTGGACTTTTTCAGTGACGAGCTGATCACAGCCCAGACCGACCTTGGCCAGCTGAACATTAAGGGCGAGGCCCTGCATATCGACAGCCTGAACTCGGACACAGGCGACATGCTGGTAAAGGGAAGGGTAGGCGCGGTTTCTTATACTGAGAGCGGCCCAGCCCTGTCCTTTTTCGGCAGGCTGTTTAAATGACCGCCGTTACCTGGCCCGCCTGGGGCCTGTGCATGGGAACCGGCGCTTTGCTGGGGTTGTTTTTTCTGCTGCTTCAGCTCATCCGGCTGTTGCTGCGGGGCGGCAGGTTTTGCCAGGCAATAATGGACGTGTTTTTCTGTGTGGTGTGCGCCGCGGTGGCCTTTCTTTGCGCTCTGGCTTTGGATAAAGGCCGGCTGCGCTTCTTTCAGGTGTCTTTGCAGCTTTTGGGCGGCTGGGGGACGGTGGCCGCCCTAGCCCCTCTGCTGGGCAGGCTGGCCCGGGGCCTGAAATGGCTAAGAGCAAAGCTGGGGGCCTTGTTTAGGCGGCTGGTGGGCAGGCCGCTGGTAAAGGCTTTTGTTTTTCTGAAAAATAAGCTGCCCAGGCCCCCAAAAGCCAGTAAAAAGAGAAAAAAATTCGGACCGAGGAAGAAAAATCGCAAAAAGCACTTGAAAAACTTATGAAAACTAGTATATAATGGAATGGACATAACCCAGCGTAGTTGGCAAAAGGGAGGCAGCGCTTTTGAGCAGAGGAAAACACAGCGGTAAATATAAGGGCGGCTTTCTCCTAAAGCTGGCCGTGTTCTGTTTGGCGGGGGTGGTGCTTCTGTCTCTGGTAGAGCGGCAGATCCAGATTGTCGAAAAGCGAGAGCAGCTGCAAGAGCTGCAAGTGCTGCTGGATACCCAAAACCAGAAGAATAAAGAGCTGAAAGATACCCTGGACAACGAAGAAGGGGCCCTACAGGACTATGCCGAACGGCGGGCCCGCAGGGACCTAGGCTATGCCAAACCTGACGAGCGGGTGTTTGTGGACGTGGGCGGCGGAGACTAAGGGTCTTTGCTGGGCGACAGAACAGAAAAGAGTCGAGATCTTTGAGGAGGATAGCGCTTTATCATGCGGCTTGAGGTTGGAGAAATTTATGAGGGCAAAGTGACCGGCATTACAAAGTTTGGAGCCTTTGTGGGCTTTGAAGGCGGACAGACCGGGATGGTGCATATCTCGGAAATTGCGCCCACCTTTGTGAACGAGATTCGAGACTTCGTTACCGAGGGACAGGTGGTAAAGGTAAAGGTGCTGGCCATTAACGAGGACGGCAAGATCAGCCTTTCCATTAAAAAGGCCCTTCCGCCGGAAGAGCAGCAGCGTTCTCGTCGGCCGGGGCCAAAAGGAGATAGAAAGCCGGGGCCCAGGCCCCCCAGACAGCCCCGCCCAGAGCCGCAGCCAGGACCCGGCCGTCCGGGCGACTTTGAGTGGCAGGGCCGCCGCAACGACAGTGGAAGCTTTGAGGACATGATGTCCCGTTTTAAGCAGACCAGCGACGAAAAAATGTCTGATCTGAAGCGCGGCAATGAGAGCCGCCGGGGTTACTCCCGCAGAGGGCAGAAGCAATAAAAGGCCGCTGGGACTACTGGCCGCAGAAGGAAAGCATGAACATACAAAGCACATACCGGCGGGGGTAGCTCTGCCGGTTTTTGTTTTAGGATGGTTGTTATGTACAAAGAAAGCCGGAGGAAATCTAAATAGTAGGCTGGCCCGTCTGTCCCAAATTTTTGCCAGCAGACAAGCCAACCGCTATTCGACAGGGGTGGAGTTGCTGGCCGGGGCATACCTTTAGTAATGGAGCAGTTGGCATTTGTAGCAGACTGTCTGGCCGCTCATCGGGACCTCAACGGCCAATGGAACATGGGGGCCGGCTGTGAACGATAAGGTGTACTTCCCTGGCAGACAGCTGGCGGAGCTTTCATACCCGCCGGGCCGACTGCGCGGAACACTTGACAAAATTGCTAAAAAACATAAGGGAATAGAGGTAGGCAAAAATGCGAGAGATCGATGCCAAAGAGATCACAAAAGCAGTAGAGCGCCTTTGCATTGAGGCCAATCGAGAGCTGCCCCCCAGCCTGGAGGCTCTGGTGCGGGGCGCGGCCACCCAAGAGACCAGTCCCATTGCCAAGCCGGTGATGGAGGATCTGGCCCAAAATTTGGATGCGGCCCGAGAAATGCAGGTCCCCATCTGCCAAGACACAGGTATGGCTGTGGTGTTTGCCCAGGTGGGCCAAGAGGTGCATATTAACGGAAGCTTTGAGGATGCGGTGAACCAGGGAGTCCGGGCAGGCTATCTTAAAGGTCTGCTGCGGTGCTCGGTGGTGGGAGACCCTCTGCGCAGGGGGAACACTGGAGACAACACCCCAGCTGTGCTGCACGTGCGGCTGGTGCCCGGGGACCAGCTGAAGCTGACCGTGGCCCCCAAGGGCTTTGGCAGCGAGAACATGAGCCAGATCAGGATGCTGCGGCCCTCCGACGGCGTGCAGGGGG
>JAAWSH010000068.1 GCA_022801475.1 Acutalibacter sp.
TTCCATAATGGCCTGGGCAATGCCCAGACGCTGTCTCATACCAAGCGAGTACTTTCCTACAGCCTTGTACATGCTTTTACTTAGGCCTACTTGGTCCAATGCCTCCAAAATCTCCTTTTTGCCAATTCTGCCCTTTAACGACGCCAAAGTCTTTAGGTTTCGGTATCCGCTCATGCTGGGAATGAATCCCGGAGTCTCGATGATAATTCCCAGGCTGTCCGGAAAATCGCAGTCTCTCCCCACCCTTCTGCCATTTACAGTAACCACGCCCTGATCTGGTTGAAGGAACCCACAAATGCACTTCATCAGCACAGTTTTCCCGCTGCCGTTGTTCCCTACCACGCCTACGATTTCTCCAGGAGAGATGGTCATGCTTATGTCTCTCAGTACCCGTTCCTTTCCAAATGACTTATATACATGTTCTACAAGAATGCCCCCCATCCCTGTCATAGTGTGCGCTCCCTTCTGGACAAGTTTTCCTTTTCATAATCTCCTAAAAATTCCCCGTCTCTTCTGTGCCAGTGAAATGGAAAGAGTAGCTTCTTACCCGCCAAAAAGCCAATAGATATACCGTCAGGCTGGCTATGATAAAAATCAGGTAGGAGTCTGCAAGCCTGGGAAGGTTGTCATAGCCAAAATTGTGCATATAGTAGGTGGCGTGATTTAAAGGGGACAACCAGCCACACAGGATGTTTGCCACACCGCCCTGGTATGGATTTAGGCTGAGCCAATCGATGAGAATCTGCGGAGTCAGAAAAAAGCCGAACCCGCTGAACACCACCCCCGCCACCATACCCATCCGCCCCTTCAGAAGATTAAAAAAGAAAATCACCGCTGAAAGTACCAGAGAATAACCTAGAACCAGCAAAAAAATATGGACTGTACAGCGGTATGGAAAAGTCAGCTCCAGTACCTTTACAAAAGCTGGCACTGCGATGCTCTCTCCAATGGAGGAATATCCTAGTATTGCCGCCGTATTACTCCACAGATCTGCCCAGTAAGCCTGCGCCCCCGCCAGCAAGCAGGTAGAAAGCAGGATAAATCCCACAAAAAGCAGAGTGGCTAGGACCAGATATAGAATTTGTCCCGCCATCCAGCAAAACCGGCTGATACGCACTAAAAACAGCGGCACTTCGTTGCTCAGGTTAGGTAAGTCGGCAAACAAGAGCAGCAGGCATAGAGAAATAAGCAAAATAGACGTCGCGTCTCCAAAGGTCCAAATGAAAGGCTCAAATATCTGCAACACCGTGTTTTGCTCCCGGGCAAAATCCACCACCTTGCCTGAAAGAAGAAAACACGCCACAAACCCCAACCCAAAGGCCAGCCATATCTGGGGGCTGCGCCTCCACCGGCCAAAATTCGTCATGGCCGTAATTCCGATCTGCCGCAGTTTACGCATGTTCCACCCTCCTCTGCAAAATGCTATAGTGCCACAGTCCTAACACCAGAATCATCCCACTAAGTAAGACCATTACGCCCTTGTTGCCCCACACCCAGGTATGCTGGGGATTTAACCACTCATAAGGATATAGACAATAAAGGCCCGACCAGTAGCGCTCGCAGATAATTACCAGAAAATAGTAGATCACAAAGCTCCCTCCATGAGCCAGATATTTGCTATTGGAAAGGGCAGCCAGCACTGCGGCCACTGCTGCCCACACTGCGGATGAGAGAAACAGCAGGCCATAGTCGCTGGGCTGCCCTTTCTTCACCGCATAGAAAATCCACGCAGACAAAACCTCCACACCTCCACCAGAAATTCCGCAGGCCAAAAACTTTCCCCAAATATACCCCCGCATACTGCCACGTACCAGCGCAAGTTTGAAAAAACCACCCTTATACTCATCCAGCCAGCCGCAGGCATACGGCAAGGTACAGATAATGGGTACCGTCATTTTATAGAGGATTGAATCTATCCCCTGAGACCAAAGTACAATGAACTGTAGCATCGCCCCCAGGAGAAAGCGAAAGGAAAACACCGCACGTCGTAGGTCTGTTTCAAAACTGTTCATTACATCACCAAAAAAGACGCCAAACTTAGGGTTACGCCCATAGTTTAGCATCTTTTGTCTCATCAAGTATTCAGGAAACTATCATCAAAATGTAAATTTGTGCTATATCCCTTTCTCTTTCTGTTTCATCAATGCCCTTGTTCCCTGCCCGGGTTCGCTCTCTATTTCTAGACACATGTCATGCCGGCGCAGAATCGCCTCTGTTAGCGCCAAACCCAGCCCGGCCCCACCGTTTTTCCGGCTGCGAGACTTGTCCACCATATAAAAGGGCTCTGTCAGCCGCCCCAGCTCCTCTTGGGGAATCCCCCGGCCTTGGTCTTCCACCACGATGGTCCCCTCCTGGGCATACATCCGCACCTGGTTCCCCGGGGCGCTGGCCTTTACAGCATTGTCTACCAGGTTGATCACTGCCTCGGTCATCAGGTCCCGGTCGCCCTTTATCTCTCCGGGACAAGCTTCCATAATCAGTTCTACCCCCTTGCTTTCAGCCTGTGGCAGGCAAGCCCGGCGGGCCTCCCCTAAAAGCTCCTGCAACGTTACCAGCTCCAGGTCCAGCTCTGTATCCAAATCCAGCTCCAGTAGGCGCAGCATCTTTTTAGAAAGCCGGTCCAGCCGCTGGCTCTCCCGGTAAATATAGTTCAGGGCTAGGTCCCGGTCCTCCTCATTCAGCTTTACCCTCCGCAAGGTTTGAGCATAGCCGGAAATAGCTGTCAGCGGGGTTTTCAGCTCGTGGGTTAGGCTGCCCATAAAAAGCGTCTTTTTCTCTTCGCTCTCCTCCACCTGGGCAATGTGTTCTTCCACCGCCTGGGCCATTTTATTAAAGTCCTGCCCCAGCTGGCCGATTTCATCGCCGCGTCCCTCTACTACCCGTATCCCGTAGGCCCCGGCCGCGATGGACCTAGCCCCCTGGGACAGCTGCCCCAGATGCCGCAGAGAGCGGCGCAGCATCAGCCACAAGAGTAAAATAGCCCCCGCCACCGTAACCAGGGAGATCAGCGCCATGCGGCCCGCCATGGCGTACAGGTCCAGGTAGGCGTCCGTAATGTCGCTGATGTGCAGCAGGGTCAGGCCGCTTTCGTGGGTATGAGAAAAGACCAGCAGCCGCCGGCCCCCGTAAAAGTAGCGGGAACCCGCTACCCCCAGAGGCGTCCGTACTTCCTCCCTTAAGGGGATCTGAGCCGGGTCCAGTATGGTCTGGTTGTAAACCGCCCGGCCGTCCTCCAGCAGAATGCTGTAGTCATCATTTTGAGATTTTAGGTAATACCCGGCGATGTTGGCGTCGAAGCCCCTGACATTCTCGCTGTAGGCTTCAAATCCCCGAAAGACCTCCTGGGCCTCTTGAGCCGCGCCCAGTGCGGCCTGGTCCATGCCGCTTTGAAAGTACATCCGAAAAATCAGCCCCTCACTAAAAAGTGTGGCCAGCAGAATCACCCCGCCGGAAATCAGCGAGAGTCTTGTCCGCAGCTTCATGTGGACGCCCCCCTCTCAGCGGTCTTCCAGCCGGTAGCCCAGCTTGGGCACGGTTTTGATGGTGTCTTGCAGGCCCAGCTTTTTTCTCAGCTGGCCAATGTGCACGTCCACGGTGCGGGTCTCTCCCAAATAGTCGGAGCCCCACACCAGACCGATCAGGTCCTCCCGGGAGATGGCCGCGTTTTTGTTTTTGGCCAGCGCTACCAGCAGGTCGAACTCCATGGGCTTCAGGGGCACTTCTGCTCCGGCCTTACGCACTCGGTGCTCTTCCAGGCTAATCTCCAGGTCCAGCACCCGAATGACCCCGCTGTTTGGCTGATGCCGGGCCATCACCTTGTCCATGCGTACCAGCAACTCCAGCACCTGGAAGGGCTTGACCATATAGTCCTCGGCCCCGCCGGTTAGGCCAGTGAGCTTGGCGTTCAGGTCGTCCCGGGCGGTCAGCATAATGGCCGGCACGCCATAGGGCTTTAGGGCCGCCAACACCTCAAAGCCGCTTTTGCCGGGCAGCATCACGTCCAGCAGGGCCAGGTCGTAGGCGTGGTCGGTGGGCAGAGAGCGCTCTACCGCCAGGCCGTCGCTAAACACCACAGGCTCCATGCCGACCGCCCGCAGGTTCATGGCGATCATGCTGGCAATAGCCTCTTCGTCCTCTACCACTAGAATGCGTTTGGGCATAGATAGACTCCCTTTCTGAAAAACAGGCGCAGAGCCCGCAAAAAAACAGGCTCTGGCTGTATTCTTATTTTTTCTAATACCCCAAATTCGGGTCGATAATGGACCCGTCTATGGCGTTGATGGCCAGCAGGACGCCGTTTCGGGTAAAAGCCAGATGCTCTTCGCTATAGCTGGAACAGCTGCCCTCAAAGCTCCATACCGGCACCACCAGGCCGCTGTCAAACCGATCCTTCTCGCTGATCCGGGAGTAGCTGAGCCGCACCTTATCCACCTTGGCCGCATTCTGGTAGTCCTTGCTGGCCAGCTTCACCGGCAGCATCTGCTCAAAGGTCTCCTTTATCTGGTCAAAAGGCATCAGGGCCGCGCCCTCTACCACGGTCTCGGTAATTTCTACCGGCGCGTTGTAGGCAAAGCCCACAATGCCGCTGTCGTTCACCCGCAGCTCCACACATTCACCGGGCCACATCTGCTTATTATGGCCGCCGTTTTGGTCCCAGCTCTCGCCGAACTTCTCCCCACTGGACTGGGTCAGCAGGACCCCGTCCAGCTCCCGGCAATAGCGGAGGATGTAGTAGATCCCATAGGGAGTGCCGCCCTGCTCCGTTTCCATCAACCGGGCCGGAATGGTCAGCTCTGTAAAAAGCCCTCCCTCCGCATAGGCGAAGTCTGCCAGGCCCACCTTTTCTAAAAAGGCCTCCGCCTGGGCCTGGGCCTCCGCCTGGGTCAGGTTGGCGGTCCAGCCGGGATTTGGGACAAAGGCCATGTCCTGGCTGATGGCATAGCCGCCTGTAAGCACCTGGCCCGGCAGGCCCTTCTCCCGCCAAAAGGCCTCTACGTCCTGAACCTCAAACTCAAAGCTGGACCTCTGGTCCTCCAGCGGCTCCGCGCCCAGGGGGGTCCAATTCGGCAGCACGCCGCCGGTGCTGGCATACCCCAGGGTGCTGGCCGTGTACTCCAGCTTGTTGCCGTAGTCGGCATTGTTCTGTACGTAGAGGGTCCCGTAGTTCCCGTCGCCGCTATCGGTGATGCCAAAGTACACCTGGCCGTCCGGGTTCAGCTGGTACTGCCAGCTGTAGTATTCATCCTCTGGGTCCTGGCTGTACTGCTCCTCTACGCTTTTCAGCTGGCCGTCAAAAGGGAAATCCGTCACGTCCAGGGCGGCCGGGGCGGTCTCGTATTGTTCCTGTAGCTGGTTTATCATGCCCTGAAAGCTCTCCCGGGTCTGCCGGACCGACTCCTCAATCTCCTCCTGGGTGCTGCCGTTTTCGGCCATAACCTCCCGGTTAAAGGCCTCTTCTTCCTCCATATCCCGGCGCAGGCTGGCGATTTCCCTCTCGATATCCGCCTGGGTGGACACCCGCAGGGTTCGGCCGTCATACAGGAGCTGGTCCCCCAGCAGCGCTTTGCGCACCCTATCGATAAAGCCCTGGTCCAGCTTCTTCTGCTGAACCCGGTAGATGCTCAGCTTCTCCACCTGGGGCACCTCTACCTGGGCGTCTACCTGTGCCTTAATCCCCAGGCTCTCGCTGTCCAGGTTGACCTGGTAACTCTCGTAGTTTTGGCTCACCTCTTGGGCAATGTCCCCCGCCTGGGCCTTCTCCTGGTCCGGGGCGGCGGCCTGGCTGATGAGCTTATCCATGTCCTTGTGGGCCACAATACTACCTTCCGGGTTCTCCTGACACGCCGCTAAAGAGATAGCCAGTCCAGCGCACAGTATTAGAGCTATGGCGCGTTTTCCACTATTCTGAATCTTCATACTAGGCCTCCTGTTTATTCCTTTTATTGTAGCATACAACAGAGCCCCGCATCAAGTATTCATGAGGATGTAAATATTATGTAAAACCCGCTTACCAATCACGATCTGTTTTAGACAGCGCTATGCCACAAAATATCTAAACATTGTAAAATTCCAAGTGGTTTTTTAGGGTACCTATCTAAACAACTCAAATTCATGACTTTTAGTCATTTTTGTATTGACACTTTCTCACTTCACTGGTATAATAAGGGCACATAAAAATGACTTATAGTCATTAATTAATCTCATAAAGGCAGCTGTCCTGGAGCTCCTGCCTTTGCAAGAAAGGAATGTGGTTACACAATGGAACGATTGGCGCGCGGAATTGTCTGCCACCACAAACTGGTTCTGGTTTTGGCTGTGCTGCTACTCATCCCTTCCCTTTTCGGCATGGTCGCCACCCGTATCAATTATGACATTCTCACCTATCTCCCCCCGGAGCTGGACTCTATGATCGGCGAAGTTGCTCTGGAGGACGACTTCAACCTGGCCTCCACTGCCCTGGTTACTGTAGAGGGCCTCCCCACTGGTCAATTGCTGGAAATGAAAGCGCAGATGGAACAGGTTCCCGGCGTCGAGCAGGTGTTTTGGCTTAGTGATGTGCTGGATCCCAACTTTCCCCCGGAGATGCTACCTGACAGCATTCGAAAAGCCATGTACGGCGAAGGGAACTCTACCATGATGATGGTCCGATTCTCCGAGCCCGCCGCCAGCCAGAGCACTATGGGGGCTATTGCTCAGCTGAAGCCTCTTTTACGAGAACAGTGCTTTATGGGCGGTATCAGTGTTATTTTGCAGGATACAAAGGCTCTGGTAGATAAGGAAATGCCTTTATACATTCTCTGTGCCGTAGGGGCCAGCCTGCTGGTACTGTTTCTAGCCATGGAGAGTACTCTGGTACCCCTACTGTTTATGTTGGGGCTGATCTTCCCCATTCTTTATAACTTTGGTTCCAACGTATTCTTGGGGCAGATCAGTTACATCACCCAGGCCCTAGCTACAGTTTTGCAGCTGGGAGTAACCATGGATTTCTCCATTTTCTTGCTTCACCGATATGAGGAAGAAAAATCCCGTACCAGCGATAAAATGGAGGCCATGGCCCGGGCCATTACCAATACCTTCACCTCTATTACCGCATCCAGCCTGACTACCATTGCCGGTTTTTTGGCCTTATGTACCATGCGCCTGACCCTGGGCCGGGACATTGGCATTGTAATGGCCAAGGGTGTGGCCCTGGGCGTAGTCTGTACGATTACTGTACTACCCTCTCTGATGCTCACCTTTGAAAAGGCTATGGACCGCCACCGTCACCGAGTTCTGATTCCCCAGCTAAAGGGCGCAAGCCATTTTATTTCTAAACATCCCGGGCCGGTGCTGGCTGTTTTCTTGGTACTAATGGTTCCCTTCACCCTGGCCCAAAGTAAGGTAGAGGTGTATTACACCCTCTTTGATAGCCTTCCCCAGAACCTGACCGGCATTGTGGGCACCAACAAGCTAAAAGAAGATTTTGGCATGACCACCTCCCATTTTATTCTAGTGAACGACGCACTAACCGGAGGTGAAGTGAGCCAGCTGTGCGAAGAACTGGCTCATGTGCAGGGCGTCACTCAGGTGGTCTCGGTAGACCAGCTACTGGGTCCTGGTGTGTCCTCAGACTTTTTACCAGAGGACATCAGCCAGCTGGCTCAGTCCGGCGGGCACAAGCTGATACTGGCAAACAGTGCCTATAAAAGCGGTACCGCGGAACTTGGAACGCAAGTGGCTGAAATGAACCGTCTGGTCAAGCAAACGGACCCCGAGGGGGTCATTACTGGAGAAGGAGCTATGACAGACGACCTAATTGCCATTGCAGACACAGATTTTGCCAATGTAAGCGTGGCCTCTATTCTAGCGGTGTTCGTGATTATTGCCTTGAGCTTTAAGAGCCTCTCGGTGCCTGTTTTGCTGGTAGCTGCCATAGAAAGCGCTATCTTTATCAATATGGGCGTCCCTTACTTTACCGGCAGTACGCTGCCCTTTATCGCCAGTATTGTCATTGGGACCATTCAGCTGGGCGCTACGGTGGATTACGCGATTCT
>JAAWSH010000069.1 GCA_022801475.1 Acutalibacter sp.
GTGCATCTTTTTTCAAGTCTCGACTTTGTCAACAAACCCAGAGGGCGCCGAGAGCGCAAAAGTTCCCCCGGTGCAAGAGGTTTTAAAGATTCTTAAAAGGAATTTTTCCAAGCGTTTCTTAAAGCCGCCGGAGGCTGCTCCCCATGAAATAAAATGAAAAGCACAATTTTCGCTAGCGATGAGCTAGGAAAGGTGGGATTTACCATCATGAAACAGCGGGTTTTGTCAGGCGCTGTCCTGACCCTGTTTTTGGCAGCGGTCGTGGTGTTCAACCAGATTTTTCCTTTGGCGCTAAACATCGCCGTGGCCGTGATCTCCTTTGCCGCCGTATGGGAAGTGGGCAAGGCACTGGGAATGGAGCGCAAGTGGTTTCTCTTCGCGCCGTCCATGTTGGCGGCCGCTGTGATGCCCTTTTGTGTGGAAGAGATGCAGTTTTTTGTCTACTGCGCCTACACGCTGCTGGTATTTTCCGCCATGATTCTCTATCACAGGGAAACCAGTTTTAAAGAGGTGGCGGTGCTATACAGCATGGTGGTGCTTATCCCGTGCGCCCTAAACACCCTGGTCTCTCTGCGAGAGCTGAACCGGGGGCATGGCATGTTTTATGTGCTCATCGCGGTGCTCTCCGCTTGGGTGGCGGATGTGGGGGCCTTTTTCGCGGGCACCCTGTTCGGCAGGCATAAGCTGTGCCCAGAGATTAGCCCCAAAAAGACGGTGGAGGGGGCCATTGGCGGCGCGGTGGCCGACGTGGCCATTATGCTGCTGTGCGGAGTGTGGTTTTCGGCGGTTTTTTACCAGGGGCAGGTGGAAGTAAACTATTTAGCCCTGGGGCTCATCGGGCTGTTCGGCGCCCCCATTTCCATGCTGGGGGACCTGAGCTTTTCCCTTATCAAACGCAGCTGTCATATTAAGGACTTCGGCCAAGTGATCCCTGGTCATGGCGGCGTGCTGGACCGGTTCGACAGCGTCATATTTACCGCCCCGTTTGTGTATTTATTGGTAACGTTCCTGCCCCTGGCCGGGGCATAGGGAAGAGGCGGCCCCCAGAGGGGAATAAATCCGCCCTCTCTGCCTCATAATTTTAAAAAGGAAGGGGAGCGTTTTGTCCTATGAAAACCCTGTCTGTTTTGGGTTCCACCGGCTCCATCGGCACCCAGGCCTTAGATGTGGTCCGGGCCCAGCCTAAAGAGTTTCAGGTGGCTGTGCTGGCCGCCCGCTCTAATGGAGAGCTGCTGGAGCGCCAGGCCCGAGAGTTTCGGCCTCAGGCTGTCGCGCTGTTTGACCCAGCCGCTGCCCGGGACCTTCGCCTGCGCACTCGGGACCTATCCCTCACGGTGCTGGAGGGCATGGAAGGCCTTTGTGAAGCCGCCGCCTGGCCAGGGGCGGATCTCACCCTGAACGCGGTGGTGGGGATGGTAGGCCTACGGCCCACCCTGGCGGCGGTCTCGGCAAAAAAAAACGTGGCCTTGGCCAATAAGGAGACCCTGGTGGCCGGGGGCGGGCTGGTGATGTCCGCGGCCCAAAAGGCAGGGGTAGCCATTTTGCCGGTGGATAGCGAGCATTCCGCCATTTTTCAGTGCCTGCAAGGCGGCGGGCCAGTAAAAAAGATTTTGCTAACCGCCTCGGGCGGGCCGTTTTTTGGGAAAAAACCAGAGCAGCTGGCCGGGGTAACTCCCAAACAGGCGTTGGCCCACCCCAACTGGAATATGGGGGCCAAGGTAACCATTGACTCCGCCACGTTGATGAACAAGGGCTTGGAGGTGATCGAGGCCTCCTGGCTGTTTGGCGTGCCCGCCAGCCAGATACAGGTGGTGGTGCACCGGGAAAGTATCATCCACTCCATGGTGGAGTTTGTGGATCATTCGGTGATTGCCCAGTTGGGCGCGCCGGATATGCGACTTCCCATCCAGTACGCCCTTACCTACCCCCACCGGCTGCCCTGCCCGGCGGCAGAGCTGGACCTGTTCCACGTGGCGAAGTTAAGCTTTTACCAGCCGGACCTGACCGCCTTCCCCTGTCTGGCCATCGCCTTAGAGGTTTTAGAGCGGGGCGGGCTGGCTCCGGCGGCCATGAATGCGGCCAACGAGGTGGCGGTAGCTGCCTTTTTGCGGGGGGAAATAGGCTTTATGGACATTCCCCGGCTGGTGGAGGAGGCCGCCCGGCGGCAGTCCAGCGCCCCAGCGGACAGCCTGGAGGCCATTTTGCGGGCAGAGGAGGAGGCCAAGGCTTTCGCCGCCGAATGGGTGGCAAGGTGAAAAAGGGGCCCGGCGCCTCTGGACCACGTCTATTTCCATCATTTGGAGCTATTATCTATATAATATGAAGAGGTGGAGAATTTGCATATCCTTACTGTGGCGCTGTTAATCATCATTGGGGTGCTGCTCTTCGGCTTTGTAATCTTTTTTCACGAGCTGGGCCATTTTTTGCTGGCCAAGGCTGGAGGGATCAAGGTAAATGAGTTTGCCCTGGGCATGGGGCCAAAGCTGTTATCCTTCCAAAGGGGTGAGACCACCTATGCTCTGCGGCTGCTGCCCATTGGCGGATATTGCGCCATGGAAGGCGAGGACGAAGAGAGCGGCGATAGCCGGGCCTTTGGCAATAAACCAGTGTGGAAGCGCTTCCTCACCGTGGCGGCGGGGGGCGTGTTTAATATTGTTTTGGGCTTTGTCCTTATGCTGGCGGTACTGGCTCCCGAAGAGGTTTTTGCCACCACCACCCTCTCGAAATTTACAAAGAATTCTCATATCCAGGCAGCGGGGGCCCAGGTGGGGGACCGGATTGTGGAGATAGATGGCTACGCGGTGTACACCAGCCGGGACCTTAGCTTTGCTATGGCTATGGCAGACCCCGAAGGGGTGAATATGGTGGTGGAGCGGGAGGGCCAGCGGGTGGACCTGGGCAGCTTCCCCATGGGCACCCAGACCTTGGAAGATGGGACCACTGCGGTAGCCCTGGAATTTTATGTGGAGCCAGAGCAGCGCAGCTTTTTGGGCCTGGTGCGCCGGGCCGGGGCGGACACCTTCTCTATGGCGCGCATGGTGGTGGAGAGCTTAAAGGGCCTGGTCACTGGGCGCTTTGGTTTAAACGAGATTGCGGGGCCGGTGGGCACGGCCCAGGCCATTTCTCAGGCGGCGGGGGCCGGGCTTAGTCAGGGCTTTGGCCAGGCGGTAAGCAATATTGTGATGATGATCATTATGATTACGGTAAACCTGGGCATTGTAAATCTGCTGCCCCTGCCCGCCCTGGATGGCGGCCGTCTGTTGTTTTTGATCTGGGAGGGAGTCACCCGCAAGCCCGTGCCAGCCAAGTACGAGGGCTATGTGCACGCAGCGGGGTTTGTTCTGCTTATTGGCCTGATGATTCTGATTACCGCCCACGACATTTTCCGTATCGTCACAGGGTGACGATTTGTCACAGGGTGACGGTCTGCCGCTGGGCGGCAGAGAGGGCTTGAAAGGATTCTGTCTATGCGGATTACCACCGGCTTCTCCTTATTACGGGCGGCCTTTGTCAGATTTAGGCAAAAGGGCTGCTACTGGTTTCGTGCCGCTTGGCAGATTCTTCTATTTCAAGAGGGAGAGCGCCTCTGCGCTGCCTGTTACCGAAAGGCCAGCTGCTGTGAAGTAGTAGGAACAGAAATGCAAAGATCAAAGCCTTGCCAAAAAGATATACATAAAAAGGACGATCATCCATGCAGAGAAAGAGAAGAATTTCACAACAGGTAATTGCGGGTGGGGTCAAAATTGGCGGGGGTGCGGCTGTTATCGTGCAGTCCATGCTCAGCACCCCATCTACGGACATTCCCGCCAGTGTAGCTCAGGCCGTGGCTTTGGAAAAGGCCGGGTGTCAAATTCTACGCATCGCTATCCCGGATATGGACGCAGTGAAAAATCTGATCCCTGCCATCAAGGGGGCGGTGACCATTCCCGTGGTGGCGGACATCCACTTTGACTACAAGCTTGCCCTGGAATCCGCTGCGGCCGGTATTGACAAAATCCGCATTAATCCCGGAAACATCGGTGGAGACGACCGGGTCCGCGCGGTGGCAAAGGCTTGCGCCAACGGGGGTATTCCCATCCGGGTAGGGGTTAATGACGGTTCGCTGGAAAAGCATATTTTAGCCAAGTACGGCCACCCCACCCCCGCCGCCCTGTGCGAGAGCGCCCTGTACCACGCGTCCCTGCTGGAGCGCTTTGACTTTGGCGACATTGTGCTGTCCATGAAGGCCTCTTCGGTGGAGAACACCATGGAGGCCTACCGGCTGGCCGCCGGGCAGTGCCAGTACCCCCTGCACCTGGGCATTACCCACGCGGGTACCGCCCGCATGGGCCTAGTGAAGTCCGCCATTGGCATCGGCGGGCTGCTGGAGCAGGGCATTGGTGATACGCTTCGAGTGTCTCTGGCGGCCGAGCCCACAGAAGAGATTGCCGCTGGGACAGACATTCTCCGGGCTTTAGGCATGCGTCGGGGGCCCAGGCTGATTGCCTGCCCTACCTGCGGGCGCACCCGTATTCATTTGATTCCCCTGGCCAACCAAGTGGAAGCAGCCCTGGCTTCCTGCCAAAAGGACATCACGGTGGCGGTGATGGGCTGCGCGGTAAATGGCCCCGGCGAGGCCAAGGAAGCGGATATTGGTATAGCGGGAGGCAAGGGAGAAGGGCTTCTGTTTAAGAAGGGGCAGATTTTGCGCAAGGTTCCCGAGGACCGGCTGCTGGATGAACTGCTGGCGGAAATCGACAAACTATAAGAGGAAAAACTATGACAGAGAAAATGCACGCTACCCCTTCCGGGGAGATCCACTACTGGGTGAGCCCAGGACAGGAGGACAGGCCCTGGCTGGTATTTTTGCCTGGGCTTACGGCGGACCACCGGCTGTTTGATAAGCAGATGGAGGGCCTGGGCGGGCGCTTTAACTGTTTGGTGTGGGACGCCCCGGCCCATGGGCGCTCCCGGCCCTTCTGGCTGAACTTTTCCATGGACGATATGGCCCGGTACCTGGGGGAGATTCTGGACCGGGAGGGGACAGAGCGGCCTGTGCTGGTGGGGCAGTCCCTGGGCGGGTACGTCTCTCAGGTGTTTATGGAGCTGTACCCGGGCCGGGCGGCGGGGTTTGTGTCCATCGACTCCTGTCCCCTAAAGCGGGAGTACTATACCGGCTGGGAGCTGGCCATGTTGAAACACACCTACTGGATGTACCGTCTGTTCCCCTGGAAGCTGCTGAAAATGGTAGGAGTCCAGGGCACGGCCCGGTCCCCCTATGGCCGGGAGGTGATGGGAGCCATGATGGAGAGCTTTTCCCCCAAGGAGTACTGCCTGCTGGCAGACCACGGCTTTCGGCTTTTGGCCCAGGCGGTGGAGGCGGACAGGCGGTACGAGCCCGGCTGCCCGGTGCTGCTGCTTTGCGGGGAAAAGGACGGGGCAGGCTCGGCCAAGCGCTATAACCGGGAGTGGGAAAAGCGGGAAAACCGCCGCCTGGTGTGGCTCAAGGGCGCGGGGCATAATTCCAATACGGACGTGCCTGAGGAAGTGAACCGGCTGCTGGAAGAGTTTGTGGAGGGGCTTTAGATGAAACAGATTATCACCATTCAGCACTGCCAGTCCCAGCAGCATATCAACGGTATGATGGGCGGCTGGAACGACTGGGAGCTGACGGAATGGGGCCGGGAACAGGCCCGGCGCATTGGCGAAAGGCTGGGCAAAGAGCTGCAAGGCTCGTCCGTAAAAATATTCTCCTCTGATTTGAAACGTGCTGTTCAGACTGCCGCTCCCTTGGCGGAGAAGCTGGGGGCTGTGGTGGAGTACCGCCAGGAACTGCGGGAGCGCTGCTGGGGGCCAGAATCCATAGGCAAAAGTAAGGCGTGGCAGCGGGAACACCAGCAAAACAGAGGCTGGCTGGTGGACCAGCACCCCCTGCCCGGGGCGGAGTCCAAGCGGGAGATGTACCAGCGGCTAGAGTCAATGTGTGAGGAGGCCATAGCCTGCCCAGAGGACACAGTGGTACTGGCGTCCCACGGAGGGCTGCTCAGTGTGTGGAACATCCTGTGGCTGGGCCTGCCGCCGGAGGTTATGGACCACTGCGGCATTTTCGGAAAGCCGGGGGCAGTGGGGGTGTTCGATGAGTTTGGGGGTTGGGAGCGGCGCGTTCTGCGCATCTGCGATCTGTCTTATTGCGGGGAATGAGGAACAGGGATACGGCGAGTAGCTCTCTGTACCCTTTAAAGAGGGCGTTGGTCTCCAGGGTCCACAGAACCGGCAGCGGAGACCAGGAGCGCCTGCGGGCGGAAGCTCTTGGCTCAAATATTTTTGGGGAGGCGGCGGTTTGCACAACATTGGCGAAATATTTCAAAAAGAATTATCTGGCGAGGAGTTTCCCCGTCCTTTACTAGAGGGGGAGGTTCAGCGCCTTACCGTTGACCGGGCGGCACGGGCTATGGAGCTCTCCGCCCGGTTCGGTCGGTTTATAGAGTATTCTCAGCTGCAACGGTTTTCCCGCCAGGTAGGCGGAGCCCTGGGAGCCCGGATGACCCTGCGGCCCCGGTTTCCGGCAGAGGATTTTTCCGCCGGCCGCCTGGATGACCTGGCCGAAGCTCTGAAGGAGCAGGAGGCCAGCCTGAACGGCACTTTCCGCCAGGCCCAGGCCATGCTGGCGGGGAACGCTCTTACCGTTAGTCTGGCTCATGGAGGCTATGAGCTTTTGGCCGCCCGGGGTACTGCCCAGAAACTGGAAGAGTTGATCCAAGACTGGTTTTCGGTGGATTGCACGGTACGCTTTGATGGCAAGCTGACAGTGAAGGAGGGAGACGGCTCCTTACTGGAGCAGACCCACCACAAGGAAGAGGAAGAGCGCAGGGCGAAAATTACCCAGGAAATGGAAGAGTACCAGGCCGCTATGGAGGACCAGGCCAGCCGGCGGAAAATCAGCGTGCGGGAAGGGGAAAGCCTGCTGCCCCAAATCATCCCAGAGACCGCCAGGGCCCTGCTGGGTCCTGTGCCAAAGGCCAAGCCCCTGCCTCTTAGCGAGTTGACCCTGGACCTGGGCACTGCCACGGTGTGGGGAGAGATTTTCAGCATTGAGAGCAAAGACACTCGGGATAAGTCTAAGAAGATATATAGTATTGATATTACTGATTATACTAACTCCACCACACTCAAGATCATTCAGGACGCGGGCCAGTGCAAAGAGCTGGACAAGCTGAAAAATGGGACCTCCCTGCTGGTGCGGGGGGCCCTGGAATATGACAAATATGACCGGGAAAACGTGCTGCGGCCCCGGTCCATTGCCACGGTGGACCAGGTGCAGGTGGTGGACGACGCCCTGGAAAAACGGGTGGAGCTGCACCTGCACACCAACATGTCCGACCTGGATGGCATGACGCCTGCCGGGGACCTGGTAAAGCAGGCCCATCGCTGGGGCCAGCGGGCCATTGCCATCACCGACCACGGGGTGGCCCAGGCTTTCCCCGACGCCATGAACGCCGAGGCTGAGGTGCGCAAGGAGAACCCGGACTTTAAGGTCATCTACGGTATGGAGGCCTACTTTGTCAACGACCTGGTGCCCGCCGCTGTGGGCGGGGAGCAGTTCCCCATTGACGGGGACTTTATTTGTTTCGACCTGGAGACCACAGGCCTTTCGGCTAAGAAGGACCGCATTACAGAAATTGGTGCGGTACGGGTGCAGGGGGGCAGGGTTACAGAGCATTTCGATACCTTCGTCAACCCCGAGCGGCCCATTCCGCCCAAAATCACCCAGCTGACGGGCATTACTGACGAGATGGTGGCAGACGCCCCCAGCGAGGCGGAGGCGGTAAAGGCCTTTTATGCTTTCTGCGGAGAAGAAACCGTGCTGGTGGCCCACAACGCGGGGTTTGACACAGGCTTTCTCAGGGCCAGCGGAGAGAGGACTGGGCTAAAGTTCTCCTATCCATACATCGACACAGTGCCCATGTGCCGGTCGCTGTTAAAGGACATCAAGGACTGCAAGCTGGACACTGTGGCCAAGTACCTAAAGCT
>JAAWSH010000070.1 GCA_022801475.1 Acutalibacter sp.
CATACCCGTGCCGCCAGGTTCAAAAGAGGTATCACCTCTTTTGAACCGCGTTAACTATACACTTTTTTCTTTGTTCTGCTTCCCTATGTTGGGGCGTTTCTTTATCTTCTACGAAAGAGGTACTGTCTATGAACAAATTCCGGAATCTTCTGAAAAATCTCGCCATTCTGGCCTGCTCCGCTGTCTGCGTCTGGTGTGCCGCCGAAAACCTCCAGCGCTGGGCCCAGGAACAGGCCCTGCTCTTCTCCGCCCATTCATCCTCCAGTACCTCTCCCAGCACAGCGCCGGAACCCCCCGCCCCCTCGGCCACCCCGAATTCCGCCGCCCTCTCTCAAGACGGCTTCCTCCCAGACGACGGCATCGTCCCCTTTCACAGCGACCTGCTCCCCGGCCTCTCCGCCACCCCGGACCCAAACCGTGCCACTGGCCCTGTGGAGGAGATCCAGATTGACGGAGGGGCCCAGGTGGACAATTTCTTTGTCCGGGACTCCACGGAGTCTGGCACCGACCTAGCCGCCCAACTGCTGGAGGAGCCTGATGTACACATTAAGGCCGACGGCAGCGTGGAGGTGCTTATCTACCACACGCACACCTCAGAATCCTACTCGAAAGACGCCCCGGGCTTCTACTATACCGACATGGATACCCGCACCCAAAACCAAGAGATGAGCGTGGTGGCCGCGGGCGAGGCCCTGGCCCAGTCTCTGGAGGCAAAGGGGATTGGCGTAGTCCACGACAAGACGGTAAACGACCTGGCCTTTAATGGCTCTTACGCCCGCTCTTGGGAGGTGATTCAGGCCAACCTAAGCCAGTACCCAGGTATCCAGGTGACCATTGACGTGCACAGAGACTCCATGACCACAGACGAAGGCCTGAAATATAAGCCTACGGTGCAGGTGGGCGGGCGCAAAGCGGCCCAGGCCATGCTGCTGGCCGGGTGCGACGCGGACGGCAGCTGGGGGGATTTCCCTGATTGGCTGATGAATTTACGGATGATTCTCCGGGTGCAGCAAAAGGCCCAGGAACTGTACCCAGGCCTTATGCGGCCTTTGAACTTTTCCAACAGTAAATATAACATGAACGCCACCACAGGTTCTATGCTCATTGAAGTGGGCACCGAGGTAAATACCGCTGCGGAGGCCAAGTATACAGGCACTCTTTTGGGCGAAATCATCGGCGAAGCGCTGCTAGACTGCGCATAAAGCAAGAAAAGCAGCGAATAATGAAAGAAGAACGAGCAGGAAAAGCGGCATTCAATAAAGAAAATATCCCTGTGCTAAACAGCCTCCCCCGGCAAAAGGGTTTTAGATGCGAGAAGCATTTCAAAGGCCTTTCGCGCATACCTCCCCTGCCTACATATTAGAGTAAACGCACTTAAAAATCGGTACATACCGATTTTCAAGCAAAATGGCGCGGGCACGACCGTGCCGCCAGGTTCAAAAGAGGTGATACCTCTTTTGAACTGCGTTAACTATATTACCTCTAGGAGGAAACTACCATGAAAAGAAATTGGCGGGCCTTTGGGCTGGGCCTGGGGCTGGGCCTGTTCGTGTTCATCCTTGCGGGGGGGCTGCTCACCGTGGACTATCAGGGCCGGAAAATGAGCTTTGGCGACAGCACCCCTCTGGCCCGGGTAGAGCGCCAGGAGGGGCGGTCCCAGCTGACTGTAAAAGCCTTTGGCACAGAGCGCAGCTGGGACGTGACCGGCCTGGACGAGGCCTGGGACTTCTTTTGCGACTTTAACTGCATCCCCCGCCAGCCCTTTCCCCAGCAGGGAGGTGGCGCATGACCCACTGTTCTAAATGGCCGGCCGCGCTTTTTGCCGGAGCTTTTTTCCTGCTGGTCCTTATTGGCATGAAAACTGCCCACACCCCTATCTGGCGGCTAACTGGGATTATCGGGTGGGTTCTGGTAGCCGCTGGGTTCTTCAGCGTGGCTGTTACGGTGTGGTGGAGCGCCCGCCCCCGCAGGCAGCGGATACTTGTGCGGGCTCAGGTGGCAGGCCAGGCTCCGGAGAAAATCGAGCATTCCGCCCAGTATATTCCCCCGCCCCACCGCTGGCAGTACACCTCGGTCCAGCGCAGAAGATAGCCATTCAATCCAAGGTCCAGTGGCCTGTCCCAGGCCGCGGGCCTTTTTTTGCGCCCTTCTGCTACCGCAAGGGAGGGGCGCTATACTTTTGGCCACCCCAAGGGGTTGCCTTCATACTATTTTTACATTTATTTTTCCTTTTCAGAAAAAAGAGCCCGGGTGGGTGCGGTATAATATTTATGATATTTTAGGGTTTTTAGCCTCTGTTTTTCGGCCTTTTCCACCTATCGGGAAGGGTCAGGAGCTTCTTTCATGTTTGTTGATACGGGCCCCTTCTGGGTGCCTGGCTGCTGGCTGTCCGCCGGTTTAGCTTGCTTCGCAATGGCGAAAGGCATTGGTTGGGCGGCGCGGGGCGATCAACTCTTTGCTTGGATTTTTTTCTGGCGTTTCCTTTTTCGTCTCTGCGCCGCTTTTTAGGGCAAAACCTTGGGGGCTCTGCTTCTCGGCTGCCGCCTCGGTCGGTTCGCACATGAGCGCCACTGGCGCTCCCTCACCCCCAAACCCTGCGCCAGCGTCCCGCGCACGCTGGGCCGCACACTGTGTCCCTCCTTGAAACCTGCATCTATTCTCTTTTTCCTAATCCTCTCTACAGAAAGGACGCTGAAATTCTATGAAATTGAAATACCATCCTTCCTTTGCGAAACGTCTGGTCTCCTTCCTAATGGCCCTTTGCCTTCTCCAGCTGACCCCGGTCTCTGTTCTGGCCCGCACCACCGAAGAGGTGGAGGCCGAACAGCGGGAGCTGGAGCAGGAACGCGATCAGCTGGAGGCCAAACTGGCGGAACTTCGCCAGGACGAGGCCCAAAAGCAGGAATACCAGGAAACCCTTCAGCAGCAGATCACCGTGGTGCAGGAACAGATTACTAATGCCCGCCGGGACATTGACGAGCTGAATGCCAACATTACTCTGCTCAATGAGAAGCTGAAAAAGGCGGAGGAGGAGTCCGCGGACACCTTGAACCAGTTTAAGAAGCGCGTTTCCGCCATCTATCAGGCGGGGTCTGTCAGTACTCTGGAGATCCTGCTGAATTCCAGTAGCTTCAGCGATTTTTCCATGCGGTCCGAGATGCTTAGTAACATGAGCCGCCACGATCAGGAACTAATGGACAAAATTGACGCTTACATGAAAGCCACAGAGGCCGACCGCACAGAGCGGGAAAAACAAAAGGCCCTAGTGGCGGAGCAGAAAAAGAACCTGGAGCAGAACCAAAAGGAACTGGACGCCCTTTACGCGGAAAACGCGGAGGCCATCGCCGCCTTACAAGGGGCCCAAAGTGCCACCAGCGAGGCCCTGCAAACCACCCAGGCGGAGATAGAGGCCCGGGACCAGGAAATTAAGGAGATCATTGAAGAGCAGAAGCGCCGGGAAGAGGAAGAGCGCAAGCGCCAGGAAGAGGCTGCGGCCAATAACGGGGCCTCTTCCAACCCAACCAGCCCGGGCGGGCAGGGAGACGTGATCTTTAACGGCGGCGGCTCTGACGGCTTCCGGCCCTGCTGGCCCATGCCAGGGGTTACCTATATCTCGGACGAGTATGGCGGATACCGGGGACACCAGGGTATGGACATTGCCGGAGCTTTTGGCACGCCCATTGTGGCGGCAGAGTCCGGCAGGGTAGAACGGGCCTGGACCGCAGACACCTGGGGCATGGGCTGGGGCTATCATGTATTTATTTACCACAACGGTACCTACAGCACGCTGTATGCCCATATGAGCTCCGTGGCGGTGTCTCAAGGCCAGTATGTAGAGCAGGGAACAATTATCGGCTATGAGGGCAGTACAGGGGACAGCACAGGCCCCCACCTGCATTTTGAGGTATGGCAGAACGGCTCTCGGGTAAACCCCAGAAACTTCCTGTTCTAAGGGCTAAACCCTCACTGGGCTGTCCAGTGTCGAAAGCCTTACTGGAACAGTATCCTCCAAAGTCTCATGATGTTCCCTTGCCAAAAACTATTGCGCGGCCATATCCAGGCCAGCGGCAGGTCCTGTCAGGCTCTTTAGCGGGGCCTGCGGACATCCCTTCCTATTTTTCAAATCAGACAGATCCTTCAGCCAAACGAAAGACTATCTGAAAGCCGGAGAAACGCTGGATTTTTGACCAGGAACCAGGGAGGCAAGGCAAAAACTGCGAGAAAGGCTTGCCGCCTTTTGAGGATTTTGGACACCGAAACCACTGCGCTTCTGGTCTAAACAGACTGTATTTCGGCGTTTTAAAACACATTCTAGGACAAAGATGAAAGCCGGGCGTTTGCTATGAACAAACGTCCGGCTTTTTTTATAAACTCAAACCTATAAGTTGGCAAACACGTCCATCTGCCGCTTCAGCTCCCCAACAATCTCCTGGTTTGCATTCATGCGGTCTGTGATGCCCGCCATATCCTCCACCAGGCCCCGGGTGCTGCCCGCCGCGCCGTTTACCCCGGAAACCGCACTGTCAATGGCTCCGGAAATCTCCGAAATGGAGCTGGCAATCTCGTCCATGGCTGTCCGCAGCCGTACCGTGCGCTGGTTAAAAGCCTCCATAGCCTCTTGAATATAGTCCGAGTCCACCCGGTACTGCTGCCCCGCGTGGACGGACAGCTCCAGCTGAGCCAGAAGCGTCTTACCTAAGTAACCGGCCAGCTCCTGGGCGCTGCTGGAAAGATAATTCACGGCCCCGGTTACCACCATGCTGACCTCTTGAATATGGTTTGCGGTTTCCGCACAGGAGTCCGCCAACTGCCGGATTTCTCGGGCTACAATAGCAAACCCCTTGCCCGCCTCCCCGGCCCGGGAGGCCTCGATCGACGCGTTAACGGCGATCAAGTCAGTGGAAGTTGAGATGGAGAGAATATCTTTGGTCAGCGTGCTAATCTCCCCCACGCTCCTGCTCTTCTCAATGGCTTGGTCCAGGGTGGACATAATTTCCTCTGTTTTGGCCCGAACAACCTCCATCTCATCCCGGGCAGACCGCTCCATCTCCTCGGCCCGGCCCCGCATTTCCGCCGAGTAGGCGGTAATCGCCGCGCATTCCTCCGCCATACTTTTGGCGTCGCCGCGCATCTCGGAAGCGCTGACACTGATGGCCGCCGAGCTGCCCGCCGTTCCCTCCAGCGCGGCGGAGAGACGGTCTGTTAGGGTGGAAAGGCTGCGGACATTACCGCTGGAGGTACCCACCCGGCGGCGGACCTCTTCCACCACCCCGGTGATACGCTCCGAGCTGTCCTGAAGCATCCCCATAGCGCCCCGAATGGGGGCCATTACATATCGCCGGACAATGCGAAACGCGGCGGCTACTAGCAATATGCCAATCACCAGGGTAGCACAGCTGCCCACCAGAGAAATCACATAGACCAAAAGCAGGCGGTCCTTCGCTTCATCCGCCAGGGTGCCAATAGACGCGGAGAGGCTATCCATATCTGTCTCCGCCGCCTGGCTCCAAAGAGCCACATCCCCGTTAGCCATTGCATAGGCTTCTTGGGTTTTACTGTCCGCGCTGGCGCAGACCAAATGCACCAGGGCATGCTTAAAGGCCTCGTAATCGCTTAATAAAGAGCGGTAGGACTCTTGATCCTCAAGGGGAATCATCTCCTCATAAAGCCTCAGCTTTTCGTCCAGGGCGGCCTCCTCTTCCTTAATCTCCTGGACCAGGCGAATCATGGTGACGTGGTCCGCTGCCACAATATGGGACAAAGCCAAACGGTGAATATCCATCATGGAGCGCCGGATTCCCTCCAGCTGCCCCTCGCAAACCATATATTTATCCACAATAGTTCCCGCATTGCTATGGACATTATTTACACTGAAAACCGCCAGAATATTGGAGAGCAGCGTTACCAGCCCCAGCAAGACAATAGGCATAATTAAACGTTGCTGTAATTTCAGATTGCCTTTCATAAATGCTTTCCTCCTGATGGTATTCTTCCGCCTATCGCGCGGTTACGCCTTCTACCAGCCGGTCCAGCTGGGCCTGAAGAGCGGCTCCGGAAGGATTTCCCGCCGCCATGCTGCCCGCAAACTCGGCCACAGGGTCCCAGAACTTTCCCCCCACCCGCTGGAGCTGGGAATAATTCGACTGGGCCAGCAGGGCCGCAATGGCTGGCGATGCCTGAACCTCGGAAGAATTGGCCGCAATGGCATTGGCGGGTCCCTGTCCTCTTAGCTGAAAGCGCAGCCGCTGGTTGGACTCATTGGTGATCCACTCTGCCAGACGCGCGGCCCATTCCGGGTGCTGGGAGTAGGCGTTTACCCCAATCAGTTTGCAGCCGGAGAAAGAGGCCATTTGCACCTGCTGTCCCCCACAGGTATAGGTAGGCAGCTTGGCAGCCCCCACATTCTCTTTTCCCCACGCCTCTTCCACGGCCACGGCATTCCACACGCCGCTGATCCCGGCGATTACAGAGCCATCCTGAACCCCCTGGAGAAACTCCTCGTCCGTGTGGCTGGCAAAGCCCGGACTGGCCGCGATATCCAGCATGGCCTGGGCCACATCCACGCCCTGTATATCCCCTTCGGTGCTGTTCCAGGTGCAGAAATTGGTAAGGCCGTCCTCGTTTAGCCCCACCTCCATACCGGTATTTCCAAAGAAAGCGTAAACATACCAGGCGGAAGACCAGTCCATGACCATCTGCTTGCCCGCCTCAGCGGCAACTTCCAGAATGCGGTCTAAGCTTTCGATGTCCGCCTCTGAAAAATAGGCCTTATTATAATAAAGAAAATATCCGTTGTCCGCGGTCAATGGGTACGCGTAGAGCGTGCCCCCCACGCTGGCCGCGTCTAAGGCTGCCGGAAGCGAAGCGCCCCGAACCGCGCTCTCGTCCGCAATGGGGTCCAGGGCCCCTGCGGCGGCCAGCGCCGCCACCTGGTCGTCCGCAAAGGCAAATACATCCGCGCCCTTTTCCAAATCTCCCAGCAGCGCGTCTTTACAGTGGGACTCACTTTGGGGCTGATAGATAATCTGAAAGTCTGCCTGGCCGGCATACTGGGTTTGAAAGGAGTCAATCATCTCCCGCAGCAGCGCCTCATCCTCTTCCGCGCCCCATACAGTCAGCGCCACGGTTTCGTCCACCGGCTGGCTGCTTGGGGGTTGCTGGCTGCTACAGGCAGCCAACAGGGCCAGGACCCAGGCAAGCAGTATGATAGGAATTCGTCTCTTTTTCATATAGGATCAGTCCTCCAATTTACCTTGTTTTCCAGTTTCATTATAGCACTTTTTAAGATAGCTTTCAAGGGGCCAGGCCCCGGCAAGCATCGGACCGCCACAAAAGGCCGGACGGTCTCCGGGTATCTTCCACCCTTGGGCGCGTCTGTTTTGTACGTATCAAAATCCCTTGGGCTCTCCATTTGCGCTAGGCCCTGTACCTCCTTTCAGAAAGTCCCCCCAGCCTGTTTGGGGTCAGAAGTCTGGAAGTATTAAAAGCGGGGGCCTCCCCTGTGCAGGGAAGCCCTCGCTTTTCTGGATCTGTATGTATGACGAGCTGATCGTTAGCCCTTTACCGCGCCAATGGTGATTCCCTTTACAAAATACTTCTGGAAGAAAGGGTACACCACCAAAATAGGCAGTACGCCCACCACCGCGATAGCCATCTTAATGCCAATGCTGGGCATGGTGGCGGAAATTTCCGCCGCGGAAGCAGCGTCCATGCCGCTTTTCAGCGCCTGTACGTCCCGAAGCATGTCGTTTAGCAGCACCTGGATGCTGTACAGGCTCTTGCTCTGCTGCAAATAGTACAGGCCGTTTTTCCAGTCGTTCCAATAGGCCAGACCAATCAGCAGGGTCATAGTGGCGATCATGGGTACGCTCATGGGCAGCACAATGGTGAGAAGCACCCGGAACTCCCCCGCGCCATCTATGCGCGCGGCTTCAATGACTGCGTCGGGGAT